>JAJCYI010000106.1 GCA_029263015.1 Saprospiraceae bacterium
GGCAAAACAGGGATACGAATTGAACAAGATTAAAGCTAAGTTAAAGGATACTTCAGAATGCTGGATAGGAGCCGTCCTTTTTATCACTAACCTGGTCAGATTCGCTGAAATCCAAAACTTCCTTTTCTGAGGAAACCCTACCTACTTCAAAAATCTCGAAAGAGACCCACAATTTCAAGTCAAGCCAATAGTCCGAAGCCCAGAACCTCTTGCTGGGCCAATGCTCGAAAGCTAAAATGTTGAGGAAATATACCAGATTGAAACCTATACAATGCAGGTGTCGTAAAAGGGTGGGAGCGAGAATTGAAATTATTTTTCAAAAAAAAATTATCTCTATTTGGAAATACAAAGCAAAAATCTACCTTTGCGCTCGCTTTTAAAAAATGAGTCATGGCTTAAAGTTTTTGATTGAAGATTTTTTCAAAACTTTAAGAGTATTACTCTAAACTATTTAAAAGGCATGAATCAAAAAATTCGAATCAAACTCCGTTCCTACGATCACAACCTTGTGGACAAGAGCACGGAGAAAATAGTTAAGACGGTCCGTGCAAGTGGAGCTGTTGTAACTGGTCCGATTCCGCTGCCCACCAAAAAGGAGATTTTTACCGTCTTGCGCTCGCCGCACGTCAACAAAAAATCCAGGGAGCAGTTTCAGTTACGCACTCACAAGCGACTGATCGAAATTTATACGCCTACCCAAAAGACGGTCGATGCGTTGTCAAAGTTGGAACTGCCAAGTGGTGTGGATATTCAGGTCAAGTTGACGTAAGTTCCTATTGACTAAACTTGTTTTATTGATTCAAATTGGTTGCACCTAAGTGACGGCTTATCGTTTTAAGCGAAAAACTGTCCAGCAATCATTTATTGTTAAACGATCATGTTCGTTCTGCCTCGGAGGCTTTCAATGTATTGAAAGGCAGCGAGTGTAGAGCTGTTGAATAAAATTCCTGCCAGATGAACGGCATTATTGGAAAGAAAATCGGTATGACCAGCGTCTTTGATGAAGCTGGTCGAAACGTCCCTTGCACAATTGTAGAAGCAGGGCCATGTGTGGTTACACAGGTAAAAGACGAAGATTCCGACGGTTACTCTTCCCTCCAGTTGGGCTTTGGCGATGCCAAAGTGAAGAATACTACAAATGCGTTGATGGGCCATTTTGATAAAGCCAAAACTGGACCGAAGCGCAAATTAGTAGAGTTCAAGGACTTTGACGCCATTGCCAAAGAACTTGGCGACCTAATCCGTGTTGAGGAAATCTTTGAAGAAGGGGATGCTGTCAATGCAGTAGGCACTTCTAAAGGTAAAGGGTTTCAGGGAGTTGTAAAACGCCACGGCTTCAAAGGTGTGGGTCAGGCTACGCACGGCCAACACAACCGGGAAAGAGCACCTGGGTCAATTGGAGCAGCTTCATACCCAGCTCGTGTTTTCAAAGGTATGCGCATGGCAGGCCGGATGGGCACAGATAGGGTGAAAGTCCAAAATTTGAAAGTAGTCAAGGTTTTCCCTGAGAAAAACCTGATCCTTATAAAAGGAGCTATTCCAGGGCACAATGGTTCTTTCGTGGTGATCGAAAGAAGGTGACCATTAAGTAAGAGAATTTAATTTTTTAATGACAACAATGACTTCATAGTTATGAAACTCGAAGTTTTAAATATTCAAGGTGCTTCAACAGGCAAGTCCATCGACCTGCCAGATGAAGTTTTCGGTTTTGAACCGAATAAACACGCAGTATGGTTGGCTGTGAAAGCATACCTCGCCAACCAGCGTCAAGGTACGCATAAATCAAAAGAGCGCAGCGAATTATCTGGTTCTACTCGGAAGCTGGTCAGGCAAAAAGGTACAGGAGGTGCTCGTAAAGGAGATATCAAAAGTCCCATCTTGAGAGGTGGCGCCAGGGTCTTTGGCCCTAAGCCACGGGATTATAGCCAAAAATTGAATAAGAAGCATAAACGCTTGGCTCGGAAATCTGCGCTTTCTTCAAAAGCTGCAAGTGGTAGTGTGATCGTTTTGGAAGACTTTTCTTTCGATGCTCCACAAACAAAAGCTTACTTGGACATTTTGAATTCTTTGAATCTGGCAAATGAGAAATCACTGCTGGTGACAACCGATCATGAAAAGAATGTGTACCTCTCCTGCCGCAATTTGAAAAAAGCTGTTGTGACAAGGGCTCAAGATCTGAACACCTACGATATTCTTCATGCAAATACTTTGATTTTGTCTGAAGCTGCTGTAGAAAAGATAGTTTCAAATATATAACTGTGGTTGATGATTGGCGAATGGCGGTTGTTTAACCGTCCACCGTCCACCGTCCACCGTCACCTATAGAAAAATGGCAAAACAAATTTTAATAAAACCTGTCATCACGGAAAAAGCAGATGCGTTGTCTGAAAAATTAGGCAAATACACATTTGTGGTGAACAGGGATGCCAATAAGATCGAAATCAAGAAAGCAATAGCTGAACTCTACAATGTAGAAGTTGCTAAAGTGAACACGATGATCATGCCATCCAAGGAAAAAAACCGTAACACCAGAAACGGCGTAATTAAAGGCCGTGTATCTGCCTTTAAAAAGGCGGTGATTACCTTGGCGCCTGGCGAGACCATTAACTTCTTCGGCGATATTTAAAGCATTTAGTAATTGGCGGTCATCCTTTAGCCTTAGGCCATTGGTTGACACAGATTAACAAAATAAACAGTCATGGCACTGAAAAAATATAACCCGATTACACCGGGAATGCGATTTAAGGTAGGGGTAGCCCGGACGGAGATTACGGCAGATGAGCCGGAAAAGAGCTTATTGGCTCCTTTGAACAAAACAGGCGGCAGGAATAATACCGGTAAAATGACTGTTCGCCAAAAAGGTGGAGGGCACAAACGCCGCTATCGGATAATTGATTTCAAAAGAAATAAAGATGGTATTCCTGGTAATGTGAAGACTATCGAATACGATCCAAACCGTACAGCATATATCGCCCTGATTGTATATGCAGATGGTGAGAAGAAATACATTTTAGCGCCATTCGGTTTGAAAGTTGGTGACCAAATCATGTCTGGGGAAAAAGCTACTCCAACTATTGGTAATACCCTTTTTCTTAGCGACATCCCACTCGGTACATCCATCCACGCTGTGGAAATGACTCCTGGTAGGGGAGCAGCATTGGTCCGTTCAGCTGGTACTTCTGCGACTATGATGGGACGAGAAGATCGTTACGCCATAATCAAATTACCTTCTGGTGAGACCCGGCGCATATTGGTAACTTGTAAGGCTACTATGGGCACTTGTTCCAATCCTGATCACGGACTTACCACACTGGGTAAAGCAGGGGCCAAACGTTGGTTGGGCAGACGTCCACGTGTAAGGGGTGTAGCCATGAACCCAGTAGATCACCCGATGGGTGGTGGTGAAGGGCGTGCTTCTGGAGGTCACCCTCGTTCCCGCAATGGTATTTTTGCAAAAGGTCAAAAAACAAGGAATAAAAAGAAGTATTCCACTAAGTTGATTATTTCTAAAAAGAAAAAATAAAAATATGCCTGTTGGTTGTTGATTGTTTTTTGCGACCAACAACCAATACTAACAACCAATTAATATGCCTCGTTCGATTAAAAAAGGGCCATACATCCACCATAAGCTGATGAAAAAGCTTGAAGCTATGCAAGGAAGCAAGCGCAAGCAAGTGATCAAAACGTGGTCACGTGCTTCAATGATTGTTCCTGACATGGTTGGCCAAACCATTGCTGTTCACAACGGGAAGAATTTTATTCCTGTGTTTATTACAGAGAACATGGTCGGACATAAATTGGGTGAATTTTCTCCAACCCGGACATATAGAGGCCATGCTGGCCACAGGAAAGGCTAATCATGAATAGGGCACTTGTCCTGTTTGTTTTTAACAAAATTGAAAATTGATTTAAAATCAGAATAATGGAAGCAGTTGCTAAGATCAAGAATTGCCCCATGTCCCCCCGCAAGATGAGGATCGTGGTCGATAACATCAGGGGAGAGAAGGTAGATAAAGCGTTAAACATCCTGCGTTTCACCAAAAATGAAGCTGCAGAATGGTTAGAAAAGCTGTTACTTTCAGCTATTGCCAACTGGGAATATAAGTTGGACGGGGTAGAAAGTGCAGATGATTACAGTCTTTATATCAAAGAAATATTTGTTGATGGCGGCACTATGTTGAGGCGGTTTCGCCCAGCACCACAAGGTCGTGCTCAACGTATCCGTAAGAGACGTAACCACGTTACACTAGTGGTAGAAAATAAAATCCCACTTGAAAAGGATTTGCATTCTGATACTGAAGATGAGGTGGAAGTAGAAGAGATTGAAGACACAACCGAAGCATAAGCATTTATTATTTGTGATTGTCGGTTGAACACCACAAATCAACAACCACAAATCAACATCATTCATAAATGGGTCAAAAGACTAATCCAATCGGGAATCGCTTAGGCATTATCAGGGGATGGGAATCCAACTGGTTTGCTGATCGTGACTATGCTGACAAAGTAGTGGAAGATGAACGCATCCGCATTTATTTGAAAGCTCGTATCTCTAAAGGGGGCATTGCCAAAGTCATTATCGAGCGTGCTCTAAAACGCATTACCGTGACGATCCACACTTCCCGTCCGGGTATTGTGATCGGAAAAGGTGGATCTGAAGTTGACAAGATCAGAGAGGAGTTGCGGAAATTGACGGGTAAAGATGTACAGATTAATATAGTTGAAATCCGTAGACCTGAAATGGATGCTGCCATCGTTGGCGAGTCCATAGCAAAACAGATTGAGGCAAGGATCAATTATCGCCGTGCCATCAAAATGTCTATTCAATCTACTATGCGTGCAGGTGCTGAAGGTATCAAAGTACGTATTTCGGGTAGAGTAGGAGGAGCGGAGATGGCTCGTTCAGAAGAATATAAACAAGGCAGGACGCCTTTGCATACCTTCCGTTCAGATATTGACTATGTATTGACCGAAGCCATGACAGTATATGGAATCGTTGGCATTAAGGTTTGGATTTGCAAAGGAGAAATTTTCGGCAAGCCTGACCTTAATCTGAATGCAGGACTTGAGAAGAAAGAAAGAGGCGGTGGAGGCGGCAGAGGCGGCAGACGGGACGGTGGTGGTGGTCGTCGTGATGGAGGCCGTGGAGGACGACGGGACAACCGAGGCGGCGGTGGTGGTGGAGGCCGTAGAGGACGTTAATTCAATTTCAATAATCAAGGAAAATCTGGGAAATTCGGTGTACTTTTGCAGCCGTTTTCAAAGAGCCTAAATTTTGAATAGATTTTTAAGAAATTTTCCTTACTGTGTTTTATTAAAATGCAGTCAAAATACAGGTTAAAATGTTACAGCCTAAAAGAATTAAATACAGGAAGCCCCATCGGATCAAACATAAGAAACAGACCATCAAAGGCAGTACTGTATGTTTTGGAGCGTATGCGTTAAAATCGCTTGATGCAGGGCGCATCACCAACCGCCAGATCGAATCTGCCCGTATTGCAATGACACGGCACATGAAAAGGGAAGGTCAGGTTTGGATAAGGATTTTCCCAGACAGGCCCATCACCCGTAAACCATTAGAAGTAAGGATGGGTAAAGGTAAAGGGGCACTCGATCATTATGTGGCGATGGTAGAACCTGGACGCATCATGTTTGAAATAGATGGAGTGGACAAGGAGGTAGCGGTTGAAGCCCTCAGGTTAGCAGCACAGAAATTACCTGTGCTCACCAAGGTGACGGTCAGACCAGATATGATAAAATTTTAATCACCCTTTTACAGTATATATAAACAAGTAAAATGGCAAGCAAGAAATATCTTGAACTTCAGGAATTCTCAGACGCAGACTTGGTAGTGGAGTTGGAAGGGATCGAAAGTGAATACCACAAAATGCGATTTGACCACAATGTACAAGGGTTGGACAACCCCTTGGAACTAAGAGAATTGCGCAGGGACGTTGCTCGTCTCAAAACTGAAATACGCCACCGTGAAATCGCCAATATGACCGAAGATCAGTTGGCAAAACGGAGCAAGATCAGGGCAAGGCGCAGAAGAAATTAATAGCTATCAACCATTTTAAATTCCATTCATGGAAAATAGTAGAAATCTTAGAAAAACAAAAGTTGGAGTGGTCGTCAGTGACAAGATGGACAAGTCCATCAATGTAAAGGTAGAGCGCCGTCTTGCGCACCCTATTTATGGAAAATCCGTGAAACTTTCGAAAAAGTTCATGGCACACGACGAAAAAAACGAATGCACCATAGGGGACAAAGTGAAGATCATGGAAGTCCGGCCACTCAGCAAGCGCAAACGATGGCGCTTGGTCGAGGTTCTTGAAAAAGCTAAGTAATCCAGGATATATGATCCTGTTTTTGCTGCAAACGAAACTTTTAAAATTAGAATAAAATGATCCAGCAGGAATCGAGACTCAAGGTTGCGGATAACAGCGGTGCGAAAGAAGTGCTATGTATTCGTGTGCTCGGTGGCTCTCGCCGCCGCTATGCATCAATTGGCGATGTAATAGTTGTTACTGTCAAAGATGCCTCTCCGGGAGGTGTGAAAAAAGGTACGGTCTCGAAAGCAGTCGTGGTGCGCACCAAAAAAGAAATCCGCCGGAAGGATGGATCTTATATTCGTTTCGACGACAATGCATGTGTATTGTTGACAGCTACTGACGAACCAAGGGGTACACGGATATTCGGACCAGTTGCAAGGGAGTTGAGGGATAAGGACTACATGCGTATCGTATCATTGGCACCGGAAGTGCTTTAAGCAATTTTTTAAACAAAGAAATTAACACGGTAATTCACTGATTATCATGGCAAAAAATAATAAACAGAACAGGTTCGCACCAAAATTTCACGTAAAAAAAGGCGACAAGGTGATGGTCATCGCTGGCAATGATAAAGGCGAGACTGGTGAAATACTTGAAGTATTTCCAGCTAAGAACAGGGCCATTGTTGAAAACCTGAACATGGTAACGAAGCACCAAAAGCCAACGCAGGACAACCCAGGTGGGATCACTGAAATACCATCTCCTATCCACTTGTCAAACCTTATGCTGATAGACCCTAAAACTGGAGAACCTACCCGTATAGGCCGCAAGCTGGTTGATGGTAGATTGGTTCGGTATGCCAAGAAATCGGGCGAATTGATTAACTAAATTTCCTGAAAGAATAACTGTTTTAGAAATGAAAAATACACCCAGGTTCCTGGAAAAATATAAGTCAGTGGCAGTCCCTGCCTTAAAGGAGCAATTCCAGTACAAAAATGTAATGGAAGTACCTCAACTTGTCAAAATCTGCATAAACCAAGCAGTAGGTCAAGCTACGCAAGACAAGAAACTTGTTGACATTGCACAAAAAGAAATCTCTCAGATAGCTGGTCAGAATGCAGTCGTGGTGAAAGCCAAGAAGTCTGTTTCCAACTTTAAATTGAGGGAAGGTATGCCCATCGCAGTTCGGGTCACCCTTCGCAACGAAAGGATGTGGGAATTCATGGATCGTCTTATTACTGTTTCTCTACCTCGTGTACGTGACTTTAGGGGCATCGCAACCAAGAGCTTTGATGGCCGCGGTAATTATACGATGGGTGTTACTGAGCATATCATCTTCCCTGAGATTGACCTGGACAAGGTGAACAAGATCACAGGAATGGATATTTCTTTTGTGACAACTGCAAAGACAGATGCCGAAGGCATGGCACTTTTGAAGGGTCTTGGGATGCCTTTCAAAAACCAAAATAATAACTAAGGAAACCTCCTTATTCATAAAAGAATAATTTTAAAATGGCAAGAAAATCACTCATAGCAAGAGAAACGAAGCGGAGGAAAATGGTCGCCAAATATGCTGACTTGCGCAAAAAGCTAAAGGAAGCTGGAGATTACGAAGCACTTGACAAATTGCCCCGTAACGCTTCTCCTGTCCGTTTGCATAACCGTTGCAGGCTCACAGGCCGACCAAAAGGTTTCATGCGCAAATTCGGATTGTGTCGTGTGAAATTCCGTCAAATGGCCCTCAATGGTAAAATTCCGGGCATAACCAAAGCAAGTTGGTAATTCCAGTTGGTAGTCAACAGTCAGCAGCCTTTGATTTCTATTGCTCACTGCCTACTGCCCACTGAAAACTGATATTCAATGATAGTAACTGATCCAATAGCAGATTTTTTGACCCGCATCCGTAATGCACAGCAAGCGGGGCACAGGATTGTTGACATCCCTACCTCTAAGGAAAAAAGGGCAATGACTGAAATCCTTTATGATAGTGGTTATATCCTGAAGTACAAATTTGATGAAGATGCAGGTGATACGGGTATGATCAAAATTGCCTTGAAGTACGACAAGATAACTCGTCTGCCGGTCATTCGGGAACTGAAAAGAGTGAGCCGCCCAGGGTTGCGCCAGTACCGCAAGGCCAACGACCTCCCTCGCGTTATCAATGGCTTGGGCATAGCGATCATATCTACATCCCATGGGATCATGACTGATAAGAAAGCAAGGGACGAGAATGTCGGAGGAGAGGTGCTTTGTTTTATTTCCTGATAAATGTTAGACTTTATTCTCTTTTTGAATAAACATTTATTGTTCAACTTTCAATCAATTTAAAATGTCTCGGATAGGAAAAATGCCGATCACCATTCCTTCAGGAGTGGAAATCAAAATAAGCGATTCTAACACAGTAAGCGTAAAAGGGCCTAAAGGCGAACTGATCCAACAGGTTGACCCTGATATTAAGGTTGGAATCGACGATGGTGTTCTGACGGTGACTCGCCCGACAGACCAAAAACGCCACCGTTCCCTGCATGGCCTTTATCGTTCCCTCATCAATAATATGATTATCGGGGTCTCAGAAGGATACGTTAAAGAATTGGAAGTAATTGGTGTAGGTTATCGTGCATCCAATACTGGTCAATTGTTGCAGTTAACTTTGGGTTTTTCACACCCTGTCATGTTTGCCATACCAGATGATATAAAAATCACTGCTGGCCAAGAAAAAGGTAAGAACCCAATTATCCGATTGGAAAGTGCCGATAAAGAGTTGATTGGACAGACTGCTGCCAAGATTCGGTCCTTCCGCAAGCCAGAACCGTATAAAGGAAAAGGTATCCGTTATGTTGGGGAGGAAATCCGCCGCAAGACTGGAAAAACGGCAGGGTAATAGTTTTGATCATTAGATTTTTATCTATAAATGTCAATTGACAAATGAAATTTAAAAAAGAAAATAGAAGGAAAAAAATCCACTACCGGATTCGCAAAAAGGTCAAGGGTACTGTCGAGCGTCCGAGGCTCAGTGTTTTCCGCAGCAATAACGAAATATACTGCCAATTGGTGGACGACGTGGCCAGCCACACATTAGTAACAGCTACATCAACTGATAGTGGTATTGATACCAGTGGCAAAACAAAGGTCGAGCAGGCCAAGTTGGTAGGGATGGCATTGGCAGAAAAAGCCAAAGCAGCTAATATTTCAGTTGCTTTGTTTGACCGAAGTGGTTATCTCTATCACGGAAGGGTAAAAGCATTAGCTGAAGGCGCACGTGAAGGTGGCCTTCAATTTTAAAATATCAAACTCAGCTTAGAGTCCATAAAAAAAAAACAATGGCAAAAAGCAACGTTCAAAAGGTTAAAGTCGTAGACTCAGAAATAAAAGAAAAACTGGTTAGCCTCAACCGGGTGGCAAAAGTGACCAAAGGTGGGCGTACATTCAGTTTTGCTGCGGTTGTAGTTGTTGGCGATGGAAATGGTAGAGTAGGTCAGGGTCTTGGTAAGGCCAGGGATGTTACAGAAGCAATTACAAAAGGAATTTCTGATGCCAAAAAGAACATGGTCACGGTACCGATCATCAATGGTACTATCCCACATACGCAGAAAGGAAAATTTGGAGCAGGCAAGGTGCTTATCCGCCCAGCTTCTGATGGAACTGGAGTGATTGCTGGAGGCCCTATGCGAGCTGTACTTGAAATTGCGGGGGTTCACAATGTTCTTTCAAAATCAATGGGCTCTTCAAATCCTAACAATGTGGTAAAAGCAACTATTGATGCTTTATCCAAATTGCGAAGCCCATATGATGTTGCTCGTCATCGGGGCATTTCAACGGAAAAAGTATTTAACGGATAAAATATACCCGACTCTGGGTCAACCATAAGAATAATGGGCAAAGTAAAAATAACACAAGTAAGGAGCATCATTGGTCGCCCGAAGCGGCAAAAGATGACCATGAAATCTTTGGGTTTCCGCAGAATGAACCACACGGTGGAATGCGAAGCAACTCCTCAGATTATGGGAATGATTGCAAAAGTAAAACACCTGTTAAGGGTGGAACAAGATTAAAACCGAGCAGTTAGCTGTTTGCCATTTGCTTTAGCCAATAGCCAACCGCCAATAGTAAAATAAGAGATGGAACTTCATAATCTTAAACCTGCACAAGGAGCTACTCACAAGAGAAAACGAATTGCCAGAGGGCAAGGGTCTGGATATGGTGGTACAGCTGGACGTGGCCATAAAGGTGCAAAATCACGATCAGGGCACAAAATTAAAGCAGGGTTTGAAGGTGGTCAAACACCATTGCAACGACGCTTGCCAAAGCGTGGCTTCAAAAGCCCAAACAGGGTTGAATATGTAGCCCTGAACCTTGACCGAATTCAGGAGATAGTTGACAAATATAGTATGACTGAAATCAATCCTGAATCACTGCATTCAAAAGGGATTGTTGGGAAAAGAGATTTAATAAAGATTTTGGGTAGAGGTGAACTTAGTGCTTCTGTGCAAGTTACATCTCATGCCGCTTCATCTACTGCTAAACAAGCTATTGAGGAAAAAGGCGGGAGTGTTAACATACTTGGAGCTTAAGGGTCAGTGGCCGGGGTTTCCGGTTTTTTAATTAGCTACTACACACACGTATCATTCACTGAATTTGAGCATCAGACATCATCGTTTGGGACAGCAGAATCTTCGCTGGCAAACGTAATAGCTTTAAGAATTTCCGATGAAAAAATTTATTACGACTCTCCAGAATATCTGGAAAATCAAAGAACTGAGAGAAAGGATAGGGTGGACTCTTTTAATGTTGTTCATTTTCAGGCTTGGTTCTTTTGTCGTTTTGCCAGGTGTTATTCCGGCCTCTTTGAGCAAAGCAGGTGCCGGTGGATCCGCTAACGATTTGCTTGGATTGGTGAACCTTTTCACTGGAGGGGCATTCCAAAACGCTTCTATCATGGCGTTGGGTATCATGCCTTACATCACTGCATCTATCATTGTGCAGTTGTTGGGTTTTGCCATGCCATATTTCCAAAGGTTACAGCAGAAGGAAGGAGAAAGCGGCCGCAAAAAACTTCAACAAATTACTCGATTATTGACTGTTGCTATTACCCTCGTACAGGGTGGTGGTTATTTGACGTATATCAACTCAATCCCAGGTGCTATTGATCCAGCAATGCCAACAGGTATTTTCTGGTTGGCCAGTACCATTATCCTTTCCGCAGGTACTGTGTTTGCCATGTGGTTGGGTGAAAAAATTACCGATAAAGGTATCGGAAACGGAGCCTCTTTATTGATTACGATAGGAATCATTGCTGCCTTGCCTCAAGCCTTGGCTGGTGAGATTGCCTTGCAAATCAGTACCAACGGGTTCTTTATGCTGATTCTTGAACTTGCTTTGTTCTTCTTGATAATCATGGCAACTGTTCTTGTCGTTCAAGGTGTGAGGAAAGTGCCGATCCAATTTGCCAAGCACATGGTGCAGCGGGGATCGAGCCAAATGCCTTCAACTGGCGGCAGAGATCACATTCCGATCAAAGTAAATGCTGCTGGTGTAATGCCGATCATATTTGCTCAGGCACTGATGTTTGTTCCTGCCACAGTAGCACAATTTGCTGGCTCGGGCGGTGCTGCCCCTACTGGTATTATGCGTCAATTGATTGATCCCTTCTCAGCTATTTCATCAGTGATTGTATTCTTACTGGTTGTTGGTTTCACTTATGTTTATACGGCGCTCATCGTTAACCCAACTCAATATGCTGAATATTTGAAAAGGCAGAATGCATTTATCCCAGGTATCAAACCTGGAAAAGCAACTGCTGATTTTATCGATACCATTACGACTCGTGTTACGCTTCCTGGTTCGATCTTCCTTGGGCTCATCGCCATTTTACCAGCTTTCGCCAGAGGATTTGGTGTAAACCCTGCCTTTGCAATTTTCTTTGGTGGGACTTCCTTGCTGATCGGTGTAGCTGTGGTATTGGATACTTTACAACAGATCGAAAGCCACCTGTTGATGCGCCGTTACGATGGGCTTGTCAAATCAGGTAAACTTCAAGGACGTTCTCGGATGCAGAGCATTGGTTCTAATATGTAAACTGTTGGATGGAATTTCTTTGGAGTTATATACAGTAGAAAACATAAGTCGTGCTATGGGGTAGGCCAGTTTTCAAAAATGAATTGGTTTTTCTCCGCAGCACGATTTTTTTTTGAATAGGATTAATACCAAAAGAAGCAAGTAATCATAATCAAATTTATTGACCAGTGAGAGGTTTAATTGCACGGCCCAAGTCTAACAACATCATTTACAAAACAGATGAGGAGATTGAATATCTCCGGGAAGCATGTCTGCTGGTTTGTAAGGTTTTGACGTATGTCGGCGCAAATATTCGCCCAGGCATGACTGGGACGCAGTTAGATCTTGAAGCGGAACAAATCATCCGGGACCATGGAGCAGAACCTGCATTTAAAGGGTATCGTGGCTTTCCATCTACCCTTTGTATTTCGGTCAATGAAGTGATCGTGCATGGCATTCCTGCTGAGCAAGAGTTCAAGGATGGGGATATTGTTTCAGTGGATTGTGGGACCTTGATGAAAAGTGGGTTTCATGGCGATGCAGCTTATACTTTCCCAATTGGCGAGGTAGATGAAAAAGTGATGCAGCTTTGCAGTGTTACAAAAGCATCGTTATACAGAGGGATAGAACAGGCAGTATCGGGCCATCGGTTGGGAGATATCAGCTATGCTATCCAGCATTATACTGAAAGGGAAAATGGCTATTCAGTAGTGAGGGAATTGGTTGGTCACGGTGTTGGCAAATCATTGCACGAAGACCCAGAAGTAGCCAATTATGGGAGAAGGGGCAATGGTTTGAAACTGCAGGATGGACTCGTGATCGCCATTGAACCGATGATAAACCTGGGGAGGAAAGATGTGCAGCAGGCCAAAGATGGTTGGACAATATTTGCACAAGACCTTTTGCCTTCCGCTCATTACGAGCATACCATAGCCGTGAGGAAAGGCAAGGCCGATATTCTGTCAAACCATCTCCCAGTGGAAAAGGCGATCGCTAATAATCCAAATGTAATGGAAGTCATATCCGCTGATGAGCAAGTGGAAGTGTCGTAAATCTGGAGTAAATCCTTTGTTTTTGAACATCCAGAAAGTTTTTAAAAAGTTTAAGTCCGATTGAATCGGAGCTAAAAGAGTCAAGCCAAAATTGAACAAATATTTGTTCCTTATTCCTGTATGATTTTTGTATCTTTGCGCTCCGAAAATTTTAAGCATGGCCAAAAAGAATTTAATCAAGCAAGATGGTATCATTTCAGAATCACTTTCGAACGCTATGTTCAGGGTGAAACTTGAAAATGACCACACGATTGTGGCAACGATATCAGGTAAAATGCGGATGCATTACATCCGAATTCTCCCTGGTGACAAAGTATCCGTTGAAATGTCACCCTATGACCTAACAAGGGGTAGGATTACCTACAGGTATAAATAATTTTTAACTAATAATATAAGCAACATGAAAGTCAGAGCCTCGGTCAAAAAGCGTTCAGTAGACTGCAAGATTGTGAGGAGAAAAGGAAGGGTGTATGTCATCAACAAGAAAAACCCAAGATTCAAACAACGTCAAGGATAAAACTTTGCAGGGCTTTAGTTTGAACAGCAAGTTCGATCAAAAGCCATTCAGAAGTTGCTGAAACAGTATATTTATGGCACGAATTGCAGGTATAGATTTACCAAGAAATAAAAGAGGCGTCATTGGCTTGACGTATATTTTTGGCATTGGCTCCACCAGGTCGTCTCAAATCCTCGCCAAAGCTGGGATTGATGAAAATGTCAAAGTGACCGATTGGTCGGACGACCATATCCGCACCATATCGCAGATTATCCAGGATGATTATAAAGTAGAAGGTGAATTGAGGTCGGATGTTCAAATGAGTATCAAACGCCTCATGGACATTGCCTGCTACCGTGGTCTGCGTCACCGTAAGGGATTGCCGCTCAGGGGACAACGTACCCGAACCAATGCCCGGACA
Organism: Saprospiraceae bacterium; assembly: GCA_029263015.1. GTDB lineage: Bacteria > Bacteroidota > Bacteroidia > Chitinophagales > Saprospiraceae > UBA6168. Next base: position 14,296 of record JAJCYI010000106.1, read on the forward strand.
CGGAAGGGTCGCAAGAAGACAGTTGCTAACAAGAAAATGGTTACTAAGTAATAAAGATGCTATTGGTTATTTATTATTAGTTGTTGGTGATAAACCAATGGCCAATTACTAAAACCACCAGCAAACAAAGTTCAAATGGCAAAAATTAGATCAAAAGTTAGGGCCAAACGTAAAGTAAAAGTAGATCCAGAAGGCTTTGCTTACATCCAGGCCTCATTCAACAATATAATCGTAACCTTGACCAATAGGAAAGGGGATGTGATTAGTTGGGGGACAGCTGGTAAGGCAGGCTTCAGGGGGTCGAAGAAAAACACACCTTATGCTGCCCAAGTGGCTGCTACTGACGCTGCAAAAACAGCTTATGATGCAGGGTTGCGTACAGTGATTGTATATGTGAAAGGCCCTGGTTCCGGTAGGGAAGCAGCTATCCGTTCGATTGACCAAGCAGGTGTCAAGGTTTCAAAAATACAAGATGTGACTCCGATTCCGCACAATGGTTGTCGTCCTCCTAAGCGCAGAAGGGTATAATTTATTCATTGGCATCGAAAATAGTAATTTCTAATAATGGCAAGATATAACGGACCTAAGCAAAAGAAAGCCAGGGCATTTGGAGAACCGATTTACGGTTTTAGTAAAGCGTTTGAGAAGAAAAAATACCGCCCGGGCCAACATGGTAACTCCCGCCGCCGCCGTCAGACTTCTGACTATGCGTTGCAATTGATGGAGAAGCAAAAAGCAAAATACACATATGGTGTCTTGGAACGTCAGTTCCGCAACCTCTTTGAGAAAGCCAGTGGCAAGCACGGAGTTACAGGTGTCAACTTGCTCCAGTTTTTGGAAGCTCGTTTGGACAATACTGTTTTCCGAATGGGAATTTCCCCGACAAGAAGAGCTGCCCGTCAATTAGTGAACCATCGTCACATAGTGGTGAACGGCGTGTTAACCAACATTCCTTCTGTTCAATTACGCCCTGGTGACGTTGTGGAAGTACGTGGACAATCAAGGGATCTCAATATTGTTGTTGAACAAATAGGCAAAAAGACTGACGTCAAGAAATTCGGTTGGTTGGAATTCAACCCAGATAAAATGAGAGGTGTATTCCTTTCACTTCCTGAAAGGGAACAAATACCAGAAAAGATCAATGAGCAATTGATCGTCGAACTTTACTCTAAGTAATGATGATGGAAGGATTGGCAGGCTTAAAACCTGCCCATCCTTTTGCCATTTCGGGACAAGCTGATTTTCCCATATGAAAAAGGGCTTGGCTTTCAAGTGTAGAAAATTTTATTGGAGATCTACTTTTCCTTCATCCTATCTAAAGTTTTCATTATAATATGAGCATTCTAAATTTCCAGAAACCTGACAAAATCATCATGCAGAAGGCAAATGATTTTGAAGGTACTTTTGATTTCATGCCATTGGAACCAGGTTTTGGTCAAACAATCGGCAATTCACTCAGAAGGATTTTGCTTTCTTCTTTGGATGGTTTTGCGATTTCTGCTGTCCGTATTGCTGGTGTGGATCATGAATTTGCAACCATTAAAGGCGTTGTTCAGGATGTCTTGGACATTGTACTGAACCTCAAGCAGGTACGCATCAAGCAACTGATCCAAGGAGAAGATATTAATAGCGAAAAAGTATATTTGACCATCAGTGGTAAAGAGGAATTTCGGGCTGGTGATATTGAAGAGCATACCAATGTTTTCAAAGTAATGAACCCAGAATTGGTGATTTGCAGCATGGAACCATTTGTCAACCTCGAAATGGAACTGACCATTACCAATGGACGGGGATATGTCCCTGCTGGTGAAAACCTCCCAAAAGATGCCCCAATTGGTGTAATTCCACTTGATGCCATTTATACACCAATAAAAAATGTTGCTTACAAGGTGCAAAATACCCGTGTGGGTCAGCGTACTGATTATGAGCAACTGACGATTGATGTAAAAACAGATGGTACCATACATCCAGAAGATGCCATCAAAGAAGCATCAAGGATCATGATCCACCACCTGATGCTCATTACCGATGAGTATATCAGCATGCCTGATGAAAGTAGCCGTCGCGATGATGTGGTAGATGAACATGTACTGCACATGCGCAAATTGCTAAAAACTTCATTGGAAGACCTTGACCTTTCTGTACGTGCATACAATTGCCTCAAGGCAGCTAAGATCAATTCTCTTTCTGAATTGGTGAAATACGATACCCACGAACTATTGAAATTTCGGAATTTCGGTAAAAAATCGTTGGTAGAGATTGAAGAACTCTTGCAAGAAAAGGGCTTGACTTTCGGAATGGACTTATCGAAATATAAGCTTGACGAAGAATAATATTTACTGATAGATTATTTTAAAGTATCAGTAATCATCGCATAATACAATTACCTGTTGAGGTCAATTTATTGAAATCCAGGTGTTGTGAAGATAACCTAAATTTTAACTTAAAATGAGGCACGGTAAAAAATTCAACCACCTTGGTAGGAAGGCAGGGCACCGCAAGGCTTTGTTAAAAAATCTATCTATTTCGCTGTTCGAGCACAAGCGGATTCAAACTACGTTGCCTAAAGCGAAAGCTTTGCGCCGTCATGTGGAGCCTATTATTACTAAGGCAAAGACTAATTCTACACACAGTCGCCGTGTGGTTTTTAGCTATTTGCAAAACAAAGAAGCAGTGAAAGAATTGTTTGGCCCAATTGCTTCGACAATAGGAGATCGCCCAGGTGGATATGTCCGTGTCATTCGTACAGGATTTAGAAAAGGAGATGGTGCCGAGATGGCATTGATTGAACTGGTTGATTTTAACCCAGATTACACAGGTAAGAAGACTGGTGAGGAATCAACTGGAGGTGTCAAGAAACGTCGTCGCCGTAGAGGTGGAAAGGGTGGAGGATCTGCCGAAACTAGCGCTGTTGCAGCTACGGTAACAGCAAACGAGGAAGAAGAATAAGTTTTCAAGATATAAGATGAAGATAACGGGCCGTGCAATTCGATTTGCACGGCCCGTTTTTTTTTGATTGCGGGTAATACCCCAAATTAAATTTCTAATTTCTAATTTCTTGCTACGGCCTTGCGGCAATAATTCGAGAATGATTGTTCCTCGAGTCCAGATAATCGTACCATGAATCCCTCGGCAAAACCAAGTATATTCCATTTGACCGAGCAGGTGTGAAGTCTGATTTGAAAGCAGGGTTTAGTTTCCTCAGGGTTGACATATCCAACCCAGTGGCGGTTGAAACATCAAAGAGCGATACTGAAGTATAAATCCTTGCAGCCATAGGCTGTAGTTGAAATGCATCAGGTGTTTTTGGATGTATGCCATGGAGGTTGTGAAAAGTTCCAGCATAACAGGCTGCAATGTACCGGCTGATGTACTTCTGTGTCTCCCTTGGCAAGCCATTTTTGATAACCCAAAAATCTCTGCTGCCATATGCACGGATGGTTCGGTTCAATCGGCCAGGTCCACAATTGTATGCAGCTAAGGCCAATTCCCAGCTGTCAAATCGGTTGTACAATTTTTTCAAATACTTCACAGCAGCTTGAGTTGACTTATATGGGTCTTTTCGTTCGTCGAGGTGCTTGTCGATAATGAGCCCCATATACCTACCAGTAGCAGGCATAAACTGCCAAAGGCCAGCAGCCCCAGCATAGGATACTGCGTAAGGCACCATTGATGATTCGATCATTGGTAAATATTTGAGCTGCTTGGGCATTCCGTGCATCTCAAGATAATGTTCAAAAATTGGGAATAGGATTTTCCCTTCTCCAAGCATTCGTTCGGTACCCTTATATCCATAAGTCAGGTAACTTCTAAGATAAGCAGATACATCATTGTCGAAAACTGGAGTGACGGGGCAATCCATCATTTCAAGTCTTAGCTTAATAATGTTTAGATCCAGTTTATTGCTTGGTGGCTTTGAAGGAAGGGGTGTACCGTTGTTGGCAGACAAGGTGATGTTTGCCAGGCTCAATAGCGCGGCAAGGATAAATGTACATGGGTTGAGTCTCATAGTCGTTAGGTTGTGTTCATGGTTGTTTTCCTGCCATCAAAGGGGGATGGTTGATGGTCAGTTCTAATAAAATGGAGGCATTCGCTTAAACATCACAGCTTCAAAGCTGTGGTCAGATACGTTTTATAAAATTGTTGTGTGGTTCTCATTTGACTTAAAAAAGTGCTTGTAAAAGCACATTCAAATGCCAAGGAAAACTTTATTGTTAAAAAATGATGTTGGGTAGATAGAGACAGGATATTTGCGTAACTGTCTAAAAATCAGGAAATTATGAGGTGGGAAGGTGGTGTTTATGTTAAATTAATAATACCCGTTGACAGGCATTAGGAGTAAACAATGAAAAAATATTGCCAAAAATGACTGGAGGAGAGTAAGAAGCAAGGGTTTTAGTACCTAAGGTAAGTAGGTGTGCATATATAATTGACACTTTGAACGGACTCTTTTTCCGATACTCCTCGTTAAAAAATATTTCAATAACTTGGCTATTCAAATATTTTTTGCCTCCATTATCGAAAAAATAGCCTCGTTCAAAGTGTCGATTATATACACTCACCTACTTACAATTAGGCGTCGATGAAATACATATCGACTTCTCCCTGATGTTTGGCTTGTATTTTCCCGCGATGGATACAGTTGAAATGGTCTTTTATCATCTCAAACGTGGATTTTGAGATATTGACTTTGCCCACCTCTCCATTGGCCTGGAGTCTTTCGGAGATATTGACAGTATCACCCCAAATGTCGTAAGCGAATTTTTTAAGGCCAACGATCCCGCCTACAACTGGCCCAGAATGGATACCAATTCGCGCCTCAAAGCAAGGACGGTTTTGCCCTTTTCGTTCTTCTGCAAGGTCAAAAAGGAATGCTTGTATCTTGAGGGATGCATTCACTACCCGGATTGCGGCGACGGTTTTATTTTCTTCATTAAGGCCACCGCTACATAAGTAAGCATCTCCTATTGTTTTTATTTTTTCAAGTTCAAATTCATCAATGATTTCATCAAAAGCCCTGTAGCAATAGTCAATTTCAGCAACCAAGACTTCAGGCTCCATTTTTCGAGCGATAAATGAGAAACCCTTGAAATCGGTGAACATAACCGTGGCGTCATTGAATCGACGCGCCTTTACCGAACCAAATTGCTTTAATTCTTCGGCAGTCTCGGCGGGTAGGATATTGAGGAGCAGTTTATCACTTTTGGCTTTTTCCGATGCTAATTCCTGCGTTCGTTCCTGCACCAATAATTCCAATTCTTGTTCATGTTTTTTGACCACATAAAAACGGTATTGCATAAATCCGTAAAACAATAGAATAGCCAACCCAATGGCCAGAATGCGAAACCAGGTGGTTTTGTAAAACGCCTGTTCGATGGTTATGGGTATCCTAAGTTCATTGTTGACCCACTCACTTCCTCCCCTAGAGGCTTTTACCCTGAGTGTATATTTACCCGCGGGGATATTGAAAAAACGTACAAAATTGAGAGGAGAAGGGATTGACCATTTCAGTTCGTAGCCTTCAAGGATGTGGCTATATAAATGGGTCTTTGGATCATCAAAATCAGCGAGAGAATAAGTAAACGTAAAAGCGTGGTCATGGGCAGAAATAGTGACCGGTTGATTGTTTTCGAGACCAGTAACAGTACCGATGTCATTATACCCGTCAAATTTTGAAAATTCAGTGAACAACAGTTGGCTGTTCATCTTGTTTTGGCGGTCACCATATCTGGCATTAGGGTAAAAAGCGTTGATACCATCTATACCACCAAAATACATGCGTCCATCTTTGGCCTTGTGAAACGACATCCGGTTGAATTCGTTTTTGGTCAACCCATCAGAATGGAAGAAATTGGAGAAAACCCCATTTAGTGAGTTCATTCGTGACAGCCCATTGTCAGTACTTACCCACAAAGCTGAATCTCCCTCGGTCAACAGCCCGTTGATGAAGTTGTTGGCAAGTCCATTTTTTGTATTGAAAACAGTGAGACTATCTGTTCCAATATCCAAACGTACAAGGCCAGCAGCAGAAGCGATCCATAAAAATCCACTGTTTTCCTGGAGTGCTAATATACGGTTGTGAGGCAGGGCCGGATCTGATTCAACGTGGTAATGGCCTACCACACCCTTCCCTTTAGCTATCTTAAAAATACCATTTTCACGTGTGGCCATCCAAATGAAATCACCTATCTGACCTTGTAAAAGATAGGTGATATAGTTGAAACCTACTTGTTCCAATACGCCAGAAGGATCTTTGAAATCCGTTTGTTTTTGCGTGTTGGGATTGAATTTAGTAAGTTTATTTTGGCAACCAAACCAGAATTCGCCATCCTTATCTTTTATGACAATTCCTTCCGCGCATATCAATCCTTGTACAACTGTATCTATTTCGGAGCTGTTGACATGGATGCGAATGCCGTTGCCTGTCCAGATATAGCCCTGGTCGTATAATATGCAAAAGGGGTTCTCCAACTGTTTTGAAAAAAGAGGAAAAAGAGAGCCATTGCGGGGATTAAGGACATGCAACGAATTGTAGTATGAAAAATAAATATTCCCTTGCTCGTCCTCAGTCATTCCCCTCATACTACACACCCCATCTTTGCAGCAGTCATTTCCCTCCGACATATACCGTTCAAAGAGGTCATTTTCGACGATATGTACCAGCCCAAATGGAGTAGCCAGCCAAATGACTCCACTCTGGTCCTGGAAAATCTGCCTTGGTGCTTCTGCATAAGGTAAAACTTGTTTCAGGAAATAACTTTGGTCTTCAGTCCGGTTGGTTGTGGCATTGAAATGGAGCAATGAGACCCCAGGTTGAACACTGCTACAGGGTGAATCTTCCTCATCGTGTTCGGCGTGATGTGCAGCAGATACAAGTCCACCCATCCACACATCGCCATTGGTACAGATGAGTACGGCCGAAGTGTGGAAGTGATCGTCGGATTTTTCGCTGATAGGGTGACGGATAAACGAATTTCCATCTGGAGGTAAATGATAGAGTTGCCCGTGGTCAAGCAAGGCCCAGACGCCACCTTTTTGGTCAGTTTGCAATTGAATGACTCGGGAGTAACTTATTCCGCTCGGTGGAGCTGGAAATTCAAACTGTCTGATTTGTTTGCCATCTAAGTCGTACACCCATATTTCATTCTCATAAGCACCAAAATAGAGGAAGCCATTTGCTCTGGTTATTGGTCTTTTTAAATAATTGCCCCTTAACTTTACGATGTCGTTTGAACGGCCATCTGTATCAACCCATTGTAGCCAAATTGATGAATCTGCCACGCTGTAACGTGTGCTCCAAGCCCTCCCCAAACCATCAATGCACAAATCCCCTAGCCATTGGGAGTGGTCGGAAGAATAATCCAGAATGGTGTCGGTTTTATTTTCCGAAGGGTCAAATTTCATTAAAACGTCCCCCCTCGACAGCCACATGTTTTGGTCTATCCCAATTTCCAGGTCGTAGTCGATGCCGACAGGCAAATAATTTTTTTGATCTCCCGTGTACCAGTTAAAAAAAGAGTGGCCATCAAACCGGTCCATACCATTTCTAGTTGAAATCCAAAGAAACCCGGTTTCGTCTTGTTGTATTTTGAAAATGTCCCTTTGCGAAAGGCCATCCTTGATTCCATAATTTTGGACACGCAACACGTCATTCTGGGCAAAAAGCATCCCTGAAGCGAGTAACAATAAAATTATGGTGATATTATATTTGTTTTCCAAATCCTAAACTTGGTTTTTCCACCGTACACTTTTTTACACTGACCCCAGAGGGGTCAAACATAGGTAGCTAAATATTGAAATATATGGAATTCGTGCCGTCAGGTACGTAACGTTACGTACCTGACGGCACGAAACAACTGCTTGTTTCATTTTCCTTACCCATGTTAGACCTCTAACGAGGTCAGAAAAAAAAGTGTCCGGTAGAGAAAACTTGGTTACACATTGACGTGAGTTTTGAGTTAGAGCGTCATTTACTCAATACTCAAATCCTCAAATCCCATCCTCCTCAGGCGGCAAATTACAAAATTACCGGAACTGGATATATTAAAAGGTAAGCGTCAGTTCCAGAATCCTTAACTTTGTGCCCTCGATTTCAAATGAATTGAAAAATGCCAAATCCTAAGATTGCCTTGTTGACTTTTTTTATGCTATCGACCTGCTGGGCAGTTGCCCAAGATACGCTTATTTTCGAAAACAAAGTCATTATGCTGGTTGAGGTATTGGAAGAGAGTGAGACAAAGGTCATCTATAGAAAATACCCGCCAGAACTCGGCAACCTCGCCCATACCATCAAAAAACGGTTTATCACCGACATCCTGTACCTTGACAAAGAGACAAGTATTTCCAAGTTCAAATCAGATGCTTTGCAGTTGGACAAGAAATTAGATATTTGGGTAACACGCATCGGGCAGGAAAATGTGGTCAGTGGCCTTTTGCTCGATATGAACGACACTACTTTGATCCTGAAAAAAAAATCTGTTCTGTTTGATGGAAAAGGGAAAAATGCCCCAGAAATAGTCCATATATTCCCATACCAGCAGATCAATTATATTAAGGTGAGGCAACAAAACCGCATTGTCAATAATGTCTTGTTTGGAGCAGCCATAGGGATGGCGGTAGGAACAATTACAGGATTGGCTATTTTTAAAGATTCTGAGCCATGCGATCCAATCCTTGCCGAAGGGTGCGACCCAAGCCTATCGACGCCAATCAGCCAGTGGAGTAAAGCGTGGACTCTTGGTTTTGCAGGTACAGGCGTTGGAATGTTCACTGGTGGGATTGTTGGCGGTGTAAAAGTGAAAATACCTGTTGGGGGTAAAAAAAACCAGTTCAATACGATTATTCCGCAGTTGGATAGGTTGGAACGGGCTTTGCGAAAACGCTAATTTATTCTACACGTTCCTAAATCATCAGACATATTAATTCAGTTTCAAGTTTCCTTCTATTTTAATGAAAAAAATCCTGCTTAACCTACTTCAGTTCCTGCTCTTTCTGGGCATTGGCGCATTTATCCTTTTCCTCGTATACCGTTCGCAAAATGAGGCTTATAAAAATGAATGCTGCATCAGCAACATCCCTCAGTGGGAATCTGTTGAATCAGAGGCTGAACAGCAGCAATTGCTTGCAGATTGCAGGGCTTCAGGTACAGCCGAGACTGCTTGTACTCCCTTGATAGACAAACTGGTAAACGACTTTAAGAAGGTCCGGTACGGATGGATTGCGCTGGTATTGATCGCTTTTGTACTAAGCAACGTTAGCCGCACTTATAAATGGAAAATGCTCTTAAAACCAATGGGGTACAACCCACGGTTCATCAATGGTTTTTTTGCCATCCTGGTCAGTTATTTTGCCAATCTCGGTTTACCAAGAATCGGTGAGGTCGTGCGTGCGGGGGTTTTGTCGAAATATGAAAAGATTCCAGCAGAGAAGGTCATGGGCACCATCGTCGTGGATAGGATAGTGGATGTGTTGTGCCTCCTTTTGGCTTTCGCGGTGGCTTTGGCGTTTGAATCGGATAAGATTTTGGGTTTCCTTGCTGAAAACACGAAAAGAGAATCAGGAAAAGCGGCCGGGTTGGATTGGAAAATAATGGTATTGGGGGGTCTGGTCATAGGGGCAATCTTGCTTTATTTATTCAGGAAAAAACTATCTAATTCTGCCTTGTACAAAAAATTGACAAGCATCATACAAGGCTTTTGGGAAGGTATTCAGACGGTGAGTAAGCTGGATAAACCAGGGTTATTTGTTTTTCATAGCCTCAATATTTGGATATTGTATTTCATAATGACCTGGTTGGGGTTCCAGGCGTTCGGGCCCACCGACCACCTCGATTTGCGGGCAGCCCTACTGGTTTTTGTATTTGGTACTTTGGGTATGGTAATCCCGTCACCTGGAGGTATGGGGACGTTTCATTTTTTGGTCATTACCGCACTTACCTTGTTTTATGGGATCAAAGGGGACGATGCATTTTCAGTCGCCAATATTATTTTCTTTTGTGTGCAAATAGGATTCAATTCGCTTTTGGGGATACTCGCATTGGTACTCCTCCCAGTCATCAATCGGCAACCAAAATTTAGTTCTTGAGAGTTATGAGTTACTGAGTTTTTGAGTAACTCATAACTCAAAACTTACCAACTCCATCATTATGCTTTTCCAAAAAATACAATCGAAAATTCAGGACTGGAGACAGATCGAAGAAACAGTAGCTCATTGGCGCAGCTTAGAAGAAAAGGTAGTATTTACCAATGGGTGTTTTGACCTGTTGCATTATGGGCATATCCATTATTTGGCGACGGCCAAAGACTTGGGGCATCGGCTTGTGATCGGTGTCAATTCAGATAAATCGGTCAGTAGGTTAAAAGGTCCGAACCGGCCTATCAAAGATGAAATCACTCGCTTACATTTGTTGGCTGCACTTGTTTGTGTAGATGCTGTTGTATTGTTTGAAGAAGATACGCCGATCAATTTGATCAAATTAATTCGTCCTGATGTAATTGTAAAGGGTGGGGATTGGTCGCCAGATCAAATCGTGGGCGCTGACATTGTTCTTGAGGAGGGTGGGGAGGTGCATAGTTTGCCTTTTGTGGAAGGATTTTCCACGACCAATTATGAAAATAAAATCAAGGAAGGGTGATTGTGGGTTTTACATTATCTTAATTTCCCCTGTCAATGCTTCCAGATCACGGACCAGCAATCTTCTGCGATTGTAAGTGATAATGTTTTTACCTTCCAACTCATTGAGTACAGTAGTTACGGTTTGCCGGGAAGTAGCGGTAAGGTTGGCAATCTCCTGATGCGTAAGAAATTTTCGGACGACCCACTCATAGCCTACCCTTTGGCCCCGAGTGTTGCAAAGGTCTTTTAGATATTCGACTACCCTCGTACGGGAATCTTTAAAAACAAGGGATTCTAGACGTTTTTCCATTTCAAGCATCCTGTTGCCCATTATTTTCATAAAAAATATATTGAGGGTGCTGTGCTCTCGAAGCAGGTTTTTCATTTGAGCTACAGAAAGGACACATGTTGTCGTTGTTTCCATGGCCATGGAAAAATTACGTCGTTGGTCTTCACCTGCCAGCGGGAGTTCTCCAAACACTTCCCCTTGGCCAAGTATTGCCTTGGTGATTTCTTTTCCGTTTTCACTAAATGCACCTATTTTGACGCGGCCTTCCATGATAAAAAATATTTTGTCCGCATACTCGCCAGGTAGGAAAATGTAATCTCCTTTGCGGAATGACTTGTGTTCTAATTGATCTTTTGTCGTCCCCAGTTTGGTTGGGCATAGGATATCGGTCATGTCCACGTTTTCCAGATACCAATACGATTGTTGATGTTCCATGTATGCAAATTAGATGGTAATGCATGTTTAAACACGTGATTGCATCAAAGGGTTTTTGTTGCGACATTTTATCTCTTGCGAATTGTCTTGGCTGGAACAAAAAAGAGTACGAGGATGAAAAACAGATCTATCTTGAGATCCAAAGTGGATGAAAAATAAAAAAAATTAGGAATGACAGGACTAGGTGCACATCCATGATTAGTTCGAATCCATGCACCTGCTAAAACCCTGAATTGCAGCTTATTATTGGTTAGTTTTCTTGATATAAACTTGTTTTCGTTGGCAAAATCCCATGAAAATAATTTTTGAAGATTTGTTATGATTTTCGGGTTTTAAAAACTAAATTTGCTCTTGCAGCGTTTTTGACAAATATAAACAAAATTAAATCGCCTATGTCGAAACAATCTCAAGCGTCAGTGCCTACCCTTTTCCAAAGGTTTCTAAACGCAAAAAACGCCCTCACAGAAACAATTCAAAAAATCCTCGACCTTAACAAATCTCTCCGCAGAACAAAAAAAGAACCTGATAATTTGGCCATAAAAAAAGAACTCAAGCTGCTCAACAAAATGGCAGATCACCAGGCTAAGATTGTTCAGCTCTACGAGATAAGGTTGCAAAAGGTTAGTAATCAATAACCTTCCACCCAGGTCGCAGTGGGCTGCAAATTATCCGCCCACTGCTTTCTTCTTTCATAATTTTTTTCCACCGTTGGCAATGGTTTTTATCATCTCTACGTTTTGGGGATAACTTTTGCATTAGTTTAACAACAGTATCTTACTAGCTATCGTCTTACTGATGTAATTTCGTTTTTGTAAATTTTAAAGGTCAGAAGTAAGGGGTTCGAATGCCGAAATTTAATGATCCGGCAGTCTTTTTGAAAAGGATACTGACTTCTCCTTTGATTGTTTTTTGACCCCTGATTCCTCCTAACTTAATTATCCAAAACGATGAAGAAATACATTCCGATCATATTCCTGTTTAGTTTGTTTGTGGTACAAATGGATGCCCAGACAAATTTGGGGAAGACGACATTGAATGGCCAGTTGGTCACTTTGATGTTGGATGATAACGGGGACACAATTTTGGTTGCTGATGACCTTATGACCGTTTCCCTTACCTCACCCCGTAGGTTCAAAAGCCGGGAAGAATATCTCCGTTACCGAAAATATTTGCGCTACGCTTCCATTGTTTACCCATATGCCAAAGATGCGATAATGGTGTTCCGTCAATTGGAAGAAGAAACCGCCGAACTGAAAAAAGGCAAAAGAAAAAAGAGGGCCAAGAAACTGCAAAAGGAGTTGGATGACAAGTTTGAAACTCCATTGAAGAAACTGACCAAAACGCAGGGTAAAATCTTGGTCAAAATGGTTGAAAAAGAATTAAACGAACCTTTGCATAGTCTGATTAAAACCTACCGTGGAAGCTTTACCGCAACTTATTGGAATACCATGAGCAAATTTTGGGGGTATGACCTCAAAGAAGGGTATATTGAAGGAAAAGACCCGATACTGGATGCGGTGCTTCAAGATTTCAATATTTCCTATAAAATGAATGGATATCAAAACAATTGAATCGATCAATCATGTGGAATGAAAAAGACGATGCCCTCCAGGCAACTTTCAAATTTAAGGACTTCACCGAAGCTTTTGCTTTTATGACCGAGGTTGCCTTCCTCGCCGAAAAAGAGGATCACCATCCAGATTGGTCAAATGTGTGGAACACCGTACATTTCAAATTGAATACCCACTCTGCGGGTGGGGTCGTCACCGAAAAGGACTACAAACTTGCCAAATCAATAGACCGGGTGGCTGGGAAGTATATAAAATAGATTCATTTATTTTTTACTCCCATGTATCTTAAACCTTCACCAACTTAGTTGTGAAAATGCCTACCTCTGTTGTAATCCTTACCAGATAAGTTCCTGCGTTATATTCAGTAAAGTCAATAATGTTCTCATTCCTTCCTATTGAAAAATGTTGGCTGCCCAATTTTTTCAATAAGCGCCCATTCAAGCTCAATATTTGGATTTCACCGTAACTTGGAGATGGAAGGGTGAAAGCAACATTGGCTATTTGGCGCACAGGGTTTGGATAGACTTTGAGTGATTGCCGGATAGCTAGTTCTTCTTTGGTAGGGGTGGGGTCGAGCTGGCTGATGTCGAGCTTCAACATGGATCGCCCAAATGTGGCGGCAATAAGGAAAGCTTCTTCTGCGTGCAAGTCGAGGTCGTTGACGACTGTGAAAGGCATATTGGTGCCGAGTATTTCCCAAACTGCACCTGAGGAGGTGGAGTACCAGACCCCCATGTCATTAGCTATAAATAAGAGATTTGGAAAATCGGGGTGGACGATGATGTCGTTAATAGGAATCTCAGGCAAGTTGGATGAAATATCTTCCCAGTTATCACCTCCATCTACTGTTGTCAATATATGTGGTTGGTAATCAACAGAGCGGTATCCAGAAAGTGTGACATAAGCGGTCAAAGGCTCTTGTGGATGAATTGCAACGCCAGTAACGTACCGATTTGGAATACCACTCGAAATATTTGTCCAATTATCACCGCCATTGAATGTGACATTTACATTACCATCGTCGCTACCAGTATAAATAGTTTCAGGATTATTTAGTGAAACAGCAATAGTGGTAATAGTGCCATAAGAAAGGCTTCCACTGGGGTGCAGGCCATCGGTAAGGTCATCACTTATTATTTCAAAATTATCACCTCGGTCGATGCTCTTCCACAATCTGTTCCCACCATAGTAAATGGTCAAGGGGTCAGTAGGGTCCATTACGATAGGGGTGTTCCAATTGGTTCGGTCATCTTCCCCGTTGAATTTAAATTGCATGTTTGGCCCACCAACGTCTGAGCGGTGGAGGTTGCCAAACTGGAATTCAGCATAAACATAACTCGGGTCAACAGGATCAACAATGATGTGAAAACCATCTCCTCCCAAAATCCTTTCAAAATCATCGACATTACCTGTGACAGTCCTGACCGAGCCTTGGTCTTGTGCCCCAGCGTAAATCCGTTCAGGCTGCGAATGGTCAATTTCACAGTTGTAAAACATGTTGTTCGGAATAGACTTCACATGTTCCCAGTCGCTACCACCATTATTGGAAATATATACTCCACCATCATTTCCAGCTACTACTAAATCGGGGTTTTGAGGATGAATTTCCAAAGCATGGAAATCGACGTGCATGTTGTTCGTAGCGTTGGTCCAAGTCTGAGCACCATCAAACGAACGCACTAATTGAACGCCAAGCACCCAAAGGTCATCGCTGTTTCCGGGGTTTAACCTTAAATTGCCAAAGAACCATCCAAAAGAAGAAAACACGAAGTTGATGGTGCTGCCATCGTCCACCTGTGTCCAAGAGGTGCCAGCATCTTCCGATTTGTATATCCCATCAAAAGTATTGGTGATGAAATTAGTTGTGTAACTAGTGTACAAGACATTTGGTTCGGAAGGCGAAATGGCCAGTCCGATTCGGCCTGTCTGTTCATCATCGGCAGGGAGGCCATTGGTCAGTTGTTCCCAGCTTTCCCCACCATCAAATGAGCGGTAAATGCGGGAAGTCAGCCCTCCGTACCTGCGTTGCCAGGGCTGACGGATGCGCTCCCAGGTGGCAGCATAGACAAGATCAGCATTTTCAGGGTTGATGACTACATCAATACAAGCGGTGGAATCTGAGATGAATAAGACATTTTCCCAACTATCTCCACCATCAAGCGTTCGGTAAAGTCCCCTTTCGTTGTTTTTTCCATATAAAACGCCAGCTGCTGCCACAAAAACCCGGTCAGCATTTTCAGGATCAACGACAATGCGGCCAATATGCTGGGTGTTTTCCAAGCCCATAAACTCCCAGTTATCTCCACCATCTGATGTTTTATAAATACCGTCGCCGAAAAACGCACCTGATGTGGCAGAACCATTAGCTTCCCCCGAACCAACATACAAGATATTTGGGTCTGATGGGGCAATCGCCAAATTGCCGATAGAAAGGGCTCCTTCATCTTCGAAAACAACTTCCCAATTTTCGCCCCCATCGCTGGTTTTGAATATGCCGCCCACTGCGGTACCTACATAAATGATATTCTGATCGGTAGGGTGGAGAGCAATATCGGTAATGCGCCCGCCAATATTGACAGGGCCTGCAAGTTCCCATTCTTCTTCAAATCGTTCCTGCGCTTTTTGCTTGGCAAGTTTTGTGATGCGATAACCATTTTTTATGGCTTCTTTGTCAATGTGGTTGTCTGGGAATGCACGCTGGGCATACATCCATTCATGCGGCAACATTTTAGAAGACGACTCTTCTTCTTCATTAGGAATAACAGGAGAAGGTGTGCAGTTCCAGAAAAAAAGGGACAGGAATACGGAAACCAGGATCAGTTGATAGGGTAGTTCTTTTTTCATTACTATTCAATAAATAATATTCTGAAATGGAAAACTGGGAAATTATTTATACGAAGGTACTTAATACACTGTGTACTTAATTCCCAATTTTCAATTTCATTTTTTTGCTTGGAGCCAATTTATGTAGCGCAATGTATGTATTGTAATCGAAAGTACAATAGCTAGGTTTTCCTTCTTAGCAGATAAGTAGTTTTCTTGACCAAAATTAAATAGGGAAAACATTTTCCACAGGGCGGGCTGTTTAGGACCGAAGATAAAATAATCCACCCAAGAATGTTAATTGATTTTGTCACCGTTCCTTATCCTTACTTCACCTTGTCCAAGTTCAAACCGATACGCAAGCCAAAAGTGTAGTGCCTCCAGTCAACTTTGTCGTATTCGTCAGTGAAAGCACCATCTGAAATAGTTTCAGTAAAACCCTCCCATTCCAAGTTTGGAAAATATCGGATGCCAGCGTGCGGGGACAAGGTGAGCAATTGGGTCAATTTTATTTCAAACAGAACATTTAAACCAATATTAAAAGCTAATTTTTTATCCGTCAATATAAAACGATCAACGGGATTTCCATCTTCTGAAACGGTTTTGATGTACCGCTGGCGCACGTAACCAAGACCTGGTGAAAACTGGAGGTATAGAATCGACTTAGCCGAATTGAGTTTCTCTTCGTTTTTAATAAATGGTGCAAAATTCATATTGCCTAAAACACCAATGGAATAAACCTCAAAATCGTGGTTTTGAAAAATCGTATGTGAACGTGCAGCGTGAAGGGCAGGCTGGAACCGCCAAGCAGGAGCATCCAATTGAAAGATATAATCAATGGTGGCAGTATTGCTGTATTTGAGGAAATCAACATGCCGACCAGTAACGTAATTCTCTACCATTACTTGCCATTCTTTTGCAAATCCCTGTGTTGGAGCCACGGTCAAACCAAGTTGGGCAGGCAACTTGAGAGCAGTCAAGATGAAGAGCAAACTTAATAGCACGCATTTTTTCATACAACGGAATTATCGGTTTACGGGGGTTTAACGGAACTTTCTGCGCCGGCGTACATTATTTCTTTTCTTAACGCTTGTTCTTTACCAAACTAACTTTTCCTAGCCCCTTCTCCCATTCCCTCTTGAGCAATGCATATTGGTACTCGCTGCCCCACTTGCCGTTGAACCAAATGTTTTCAATAAAATGGCCTTCTTGCCGGAACCCCAAACTCTTTAGCATTTGAATTGAAGCAATATTTTCTGCATCGGTCGTTTCTTGAATGCGTTGTATTTCTTTTTCAGAAAACAACCATTTAATAATCCCGCTCATCGCTTCTTTTGCAAAGCCTTTTTTTTGATGTTCCGTTGATATGGTCATCCCAATTTCAACAATTCGAGAGTCTGGTTGCTGGAGTTTTATGGCACAATCACCAATGAGTTCGTTTTCGGATTTTAGCGCAACGGCATATTGAACCCATTCTCCCGGCTTGCCAAATAGTTTTCCTTTTTGATCTACAATAAATGCCTCGCATGCTTTTTTATCCATCACATCAAATCCTTGATATAAGGTTATGGAAGGGTCGGAACGGTATGCATGGAACGCAGAAATATCCTCCGGTATTAAATTTCTGATAATCAAGCGGTCCGTGGTAATCTGAAGTTTTTCCATTTGTTTGAAAATTGAATAATCCTTTCTTCCAAAAGGGTGGGAATTTAATTCCCACCCTTTTGGAAGAAAGGCGGGCGCAGAGCCAATTTTTTTATTCCAGAATATCCGCGCCTAAAAATTTATCGTCCGAATTGACATACCATTTTCGGGTTTTGGGAAAGCGTATTCCTTTGATGGTCTTTTCTCCTTCCAGTGTGATATATTCTCCGTCATTTTTGCTTTCATCGTGATAAAACCGGTAGCCGATCAATGCATAAGTTTTTGGGTTGAAATAAAAATACCAGATGTCGTTACCCACGGCCTCGTCGTATATGACTTTGATGGCCAAGCATTCTTGTCCCTGGAAATTGATTTTATTTACTTTATCAACAATATGGGTTCCATTATCGGTCAATTTCATGGGCAGCCCCCAGAGGTAGAGGTAATAGTTGCGGAGGAATTTTGTCCGTTCGCAATTGAGATTGTGCTTCGTGCGGTCTTCGTCGCTTATGGTGGGAGAGCCATCTAATTTGTGGGAACAGGAATGTCTTTCAAAAGTATGTACCAGCTCGTGCCCGTTTCTTTTTTGGATTAGTTCAAAAAAAGAAGTTTCATTGTTGATGTGGAGATGGGTTTTTCGGTCGGGGCCGTTTGGCCGGGTTTCGGTGAGGTGGAGGCCGCCCTTGAAATACCGCCAGTCGCCGTTTGGATCGTGGTATTCGATGCTTTTTTTGAGGACTTCTTTTCCAGTCATGTTTTGGGAAAAAAGTGGAACGACCGAAAACAAAAAAAGAAACAGCAATAGGTTTTTCATATTTGTCTTGTTTTTTGAAATGGTGATATGGATGGGTGTTCACCTCAGGATCGAATCGAGATAAACTAACAAAAGGCCAGACAAAACTATGATAATAAATAAAGTGATTGCGATTGATTGGTTCTTATTTGAAGTATATCTCTGAATAGGGTTGTTCCGCGTGCCATTGGTTTTCTTGGATACTGATAACGAATTCTTTTTTGACCCATTTTTAATATCGCCCCATTTTGCTTTATAGGCCTTGTTTTTGAAAAAGCTTTTCTTTTTCAATAATGCACGATTGGCTTTTAAACTTTTATTCATTGCTGATGCTGCGCCACCGAAAGACATATTTGTAGATTTAAAGGTGAAAAATGATTTCCTAATATGCTTCTGAATTAGCCGGCAAGAAGATTTCTTAGATAATTTCAAGGAATAGTTCGGCGAATGTGAAGTGTATATGATTGCTCCACCTGTACATTTCGTCTAAAAAATGATCTCGTTCGCCAACGGATAGCTATCCTTGCGACACTTTCTTTGAAAATATTTACAACGAAAACATCAACATTACATGGAACTTACCATCCGCAACCTTTCCAAGACCTATCCCAATGGTGTAAAAGCCCTCGACGACGTTTCCCTCGATATACCAACTGGCATGTATGGCCTACTTGGCCCGAATGGGGCTGGCAAAAGCACCTTGATGCGCACGGTTGCTACCTTGCAGGAAGCAGATACAGGTACAGCGACTTTAGACGGCATCAATGTATTGGAACAAAAAGACGAAGTGCGCCGATTGCTTGGTTACCTCCCGCAGGAATTCGGTGTGTATGCCCGCATTTCTGCTCAAAAGATGCTCGATCACCTGGCCGTACTAAAAGGCATTACCAACAAGAGTAATAGAAAAGAAGCGGTGGAGGCTTTGCTGCAAAGAGTTAATTTATGGGATCATCGAAAGAAAGCCGTTTCTTCTTATTCAGGTGGTATGAGGCAACGGTTTGGTATTGCTCAAGCACTGCTCGGCGACCCCCAGCTTATCATAGTGGATGAACCTACTGCAGGTCTGGACCCAGGTGAGCGCAATCGTTTTTACAACTTGCTTTCAGAAATCGGGGAAAATGTAATCGTCATCCTCAGCACCCATATCGTGGAGGATGTGAAAGAACTTTGTTCCAAAATGGCCATCATCCACGAAGGTCAAGTCCATTATGAAGGGCAACCGAGTGCTGCAATGTCTGAGTTGAATGGAAAAGTTTGGGAGAAGGCCATCACGAAAGCGGAAATCGGGGATTACGAAAACCGCTTTCAAATCATTTCCAGTAAACTGGTTGCAGGTAAACCAATTATCCACATCCTGAACGAGGAAAACCCTGGCGACGGATTTGTCTCTTCCTCTCCAGACCTGGAGGATGTTTTCTTCTCTAAAATTATGGCTTGAAACTAATGTTTCATTGCTCCATTGTTTCATGGTTCCATTGTCTTTTGGAGCACCGAAAGAATGAGACGATGAAACAGTGAAACAATGAAGCAATGTTCAAAACCTTCTTCAACTTCGAAATAAAGTCTTGGCTCAAAGCTCCAATGCCTTGGATTTTCTTAATTGTCATTGGGTTGTTGTGTGGGATGGCAGTAGTAAGTGACAGCATATCTATCGGGGGTAGCTTTGGCAACATTTATAAGAATGCACCATACGTGGTCATGAACTGGTATGTTGTATTTTCAGTAATCACCGTATTGTTGGTTGCATCTTTTGTGAATACTGCAGCCATCCGGGATTTTGAGAAAAAAACTGACCAGATTGTTTTTTCCAAGCCTATCAGTAAGGGTGGCTATTATTTTGGCCATTTTTGGGGAGGTGTGTTGATTTCAATGTTGCCTGTTCTGGGTGTATCATTGGGCATGTGGGCAGGGATCGGGTTGAACGGTATTTTTGAATGGACGGACGCAGTGAGGTATGGGCCTTTTGAAATCAAGAGCCATCTGATGGCTTGGGTGATTTTTGTGATTCCCAACACTATTTTCATTGGAGGGGTATTATATGCAGTAGCAGTCAAAACGAGGAGCACGATTTATCCCTTTGTTGCAGCAGCAGCTTTATTGGTGGGGTGGGGTGTTTCGCAGAGTTTACTGTCCGACATCGAATATGAATCAATCGCAGCCATGATCGATCCCTTCGGTGCACAGACCTTTGGTATTTCTACAAAATATTGGACTGTCAATGATAAGAATACGATGGTGCATGGACTGACTGGGATATTATTGATCAACCGGATCATTTGGGTGAGTATCGGAATTATTGCATTGCTTATCGGCTATTGGTCATTCAGTTTTGAAGAGAAAAAAAGGAAAAAACAGAAGAAAGAAGTCGCTCTAACAGGCGCAGGATTGGCAATCAAACATTTGGGTGAATTACCAAGGTTTGCACCCTCAAGGGGTTTTGGAGTTCAACTTATCCAACTTTGGAGTCAGTATAAAACGGAGACAATTGGCATCATAAAAAGTGTAGCATTTATTATCCTTACCTTTCTTGGGCTGCTCAATACTGTGCCTAATCTGTTTTTGGCCAATGATGCTTATGGCACACACGAGTTGCCGACGACCTATACCATGATCCAGATTATTAAGGGTGCATTTTATTTGTTCTCGATCATCATTATGGTTTATTTCAGTGGATTCCTGGTCTGGAAAGAACGCAATGCCAAAATGGACGAAATCTATGATGCATTGCCAGTGAAAAACTGGACGATATATTTAGGTAAATACCTCTCCATATTGACTTTGATGATTTTGCTTTCAGCAGTGATGATTGTCGCTGCGGTAATTGCTCAAAAAACGATGGATTACAACCAGCACAACCTCGGTGTTTATATTCGGGAATTGCTGGTGGTCGATATGTTGGGTTTTGCGTCTATCATAGCCATTTCCATGTTGATTCATTCTCTTTCGAAAAACATGTACTTGGGTTTTGGCATCGTCATCGGTTTCTTGTTTATTTCGGACATTGCCCTTTCTGCTTTAAAGGTATCGACCAATATGCTCGACTTTGGCGCTACCCCAAATTATACCCTTTCTGACTTTTATGGGTATGAGCCTTTTTTCAGTGGGTTGACTTGGTTCAATGCTTATTGGCTGGTTTTCAGCCTGTTACTTGCCCTTTGCGCATTTCTTTTCTGGAACAGGGGCCGGGAAACGGGTTTCAAAATACGCTATTCCATTGCTAAACAGGAATGGCACTCATACCGTTTTTTTGGAGTTGGAGCCTTTGTCGTGTTTACCCTCATCGCAGGTTGGGTGTATCATAATACGTTCAATATCAATTCTTTCAAGAACAGTAAAGAATCGGAATTGCTGACGGTGCGGTATGAAGAGGATTATAAAAAACTCACGGACACCCCCCAGCCGAGGATTTATGATGTAAAATACGACATTGACCTTTTTCCAGAAAATAGGGCAATGACTGCCGATGGCCAATATTGGGTTCGAAATTTAACAGGCAAACCGATTGATACCTTGCTGGTAAATGTACCGCGAAACGGCAACCTGGAGGTGGCAAGCGGCCGGTTGAGCCTTTTGAAAAATGACTCCGCCGTGTATTTCAGAATCTTTGCTGTTAGCCCTGTCCTCCAACCAGGTGATTCCATGCAGTTGGATTTTTCGACTCAATTTGCTCCAAAAGGATTTGAAAATGAAGTTAGCTTTTCAAAGTATGTCCAGAACGGAGCGTTTTTCAACAATTTTGACATAGCACCATCGCTCGGCTATCAGGCAGGCAATGAAATGAGCGACAAACAAACCCGCAAAAAATACGGGTTGCCTGAGCGAACCCGTTTTCCCGAACTCAACCGTACCGACACGCTTGCACGCATGAATTCTTACCTCGGTACTGATTCAGATTGGGTAATGGTAGAAACCACCATTCGCACAGTGCCCGACCAGATTGCAATAGCGCCAGGTTCATTGCAAAAGGAATGGGAAGAGGATGGCCGCCGCTGTTTTTTATACAAGCTCGACCAGAAAGCTTGGAATTTTTACAGTTTTATGTCAGCAAGGTACAAGGTGGCCCGAAAAGAATGGAACGGGGTTAAGTTGGAGGTGTACCACCATCCTACCCACACATATAATGTGGAACGGATGCTTTATGCAATGGAAAAATCTCTTGAGTATTACACCACTAATTTTGGGCCTTACTATCACAAGCAATGCCGCATCATTGAGTTCCCCCGTTTTGCCAGTTTTGCGCAAGCATTCCCAGGCACCATGCCTTATTCTGAGAGTGTCGGATTCATTCAGGATTTTAAAGAAGGAGAGGACGACCTGGATATCATGTTTTATGTAGCAGCACACGAAATTGGCCATCAATGGTGGGCACATCAAGAGTGCGGCGCGGCCATGCAAGGTGCAGAGATGACAACGGAGACGTTCGCCCAATACAGTGCGATCATGGTCATGGAAAAAGAATACGGACGTGACCAAATGCGGAAATTCATGAAATATGAAATGGATAAATACCTCAAGGGCCGTGGTCGTGAATCAGAACAGGAAATGCCACTGTCACGCTGTGAAGGTCAAGGTTATACCCATTATAATAAAGGCTCGGTAGTTATGTATTATTTAAAAGAAATGATTACCGAGGATAGTGTGAATTTGGCTTTGCGAAACTTTCTTGAAAAATTCAAATATAAAAATTCGCCTTTCCCGGTGAGTTTGGATGTGATTGATGAGTTCTATGCTGTCACACCCGATTCGCTTGATTATCTTGTGAAAGACCTATTTGAAGAAATTACCCTTTTTGAAAATCGGTGCGAAACTGTGGAGGTAGAAGAATTGGCAGATGGCAAGTTCCAAGTCACCATTAAAGTGTTGTGCAAAAAATATAAGTCAAATGAATTGGGCAAGGAATCGGAAGTTCCTGTAAATGATTACATCGAAATAGGTGCGTTTGCAAAACCAGAAGGAGACAAAAGTTATGGGAAAACACTTTACCGGAAAATGGTGAAAATTGATTCGCCAGAAAACACTTTCACTTTTGTGGTGGATGAAAAACCACAATTGGCAGGTATTGATCCATTTCTATTGCTCATCGACCGGAGTCCTAAGGATAATATGAAGGATGTGAAATAGATGTTATTTTAAAAGGGCTTTCTTGTAAAACCACAAAAGGAATCATAAGGAACTGCAATTAATTCGATATTCATTTTTGGCTTCTTCTTTTGTGTCTTATGTGGTTCAGAAGAAACGAATATCAAATTCTTTTGATAATTTGAACAAGATATTAGGCGAGCCAGATATTTTTCTAAAATCAATTTTCCGGTTATTGGGAATTGACAAAATTGATGTTGATAATTATGAACTCGATCACATTTGCTATCGCACCGAAAGCGTTCAGCAATATTTTGAATTGAGAAATAAATTAAATAAGGTCGGCGAAATACTCGCTGAAAATGAAATCAATGGCAGAACAATTACTACCTTTCAATTGTACCAACCTATAGTTTTTGAATCTCGGAAAATATTGCTCCTGGAGTTACCGTCTCCAAAATTTGGGAGCTATTATTCATCAGGTTTTGAGCATGTTGAATTTGTGATTGATGAAAGATTGGATCAATTTATTTCAAATTACCCACATGTAAGATTTGATAAAAATGGAATGTCAAAGAATATAAATCCTGATGTACGAGTGAAATATGGTGACCTGTCAGTAAAGTTTCATTTAAATAATTTAAAACATGTAATTCAGGATATGGGCTGAGGGATTTTACAAATATCGATTATGATACGATTAAAAAATTTTAAAATCCCGATTCTATTTGCCGGCACTAAACTCCTTCTTCATTTATTTACTAATACTCATTACGGCTTCCACCGCGACGAATTTTTGTACTTAGCACTTGGAAAGCACTTAGATTGGGGTTATTGGTCAAACCCACCATTCATTGGTTTTATAAGTTTTTTAAGTCAAAATATTTTAGGGGATGGATTATTTGCTACCAGGTTGGCTCCTGCTTTTTTTGGTTCCGCTACCTTATTTTTGATTTGTGTAATGGCGAGGGATTTGGGCGGAAAAAAATATGCCCAAATATTGGCAGGCATTGCTGGGTTTACCTCCCTGGCTTATTTACGTTCCAGCCATATGTTCATGCCGGTTGTGATCGATATTTTCTTTTGGGCACTGGCCAGTAGTTTGGTCATACGTTATCTAAAAACGGATAATAATAAATGGTTGGTTTGGTTGGGAGTGGCTATTGGAGTCGGTTTCATGAACAAATATTCGGTGGCTTTTTTAATTGCTGCTTTAGCCGGTTCTTTTCTGATTTCTTCCCAACGAACAATTTTTCTAAAAAAACAAACTTGGATTGCCGCCGGCATCGCATTGTTGATTGTTCTTCCCAATTTGTTATGGCAATGGGAAAACAATTTTCCTGTTGTGTTTCACATGCAAAACTTAACTGAGAGCCAATTATCCACGGTGAATCCTTTTATATTTTTATTGGATCAATTGCTCATGCACTTTATGGGTTTCTTGGTTTGGGTGCCAGGATTGTTTTTTCTTTTATTGAGTAATAAAATTAAAAAATACCGGGTCGTTGGTTGGACGTATGTTTTTACTTTATTGCTCTTTTTGGCAATGGGTGGAAAAAATTATTACACCCTCGGTGCCTATCCGATGCTCATTGCTGCTGGCGGTGTATTTTGGGAAAATATATTACGGGAAAACTGGAAACGCTGGGCACTCGCACTTTTTGTGTTTATTGGAAATATACCTTTATTGCCATCAGGATTGCCAATTCTACCACTCGAAAAATCCCTTGCTTATTTTGATAGTATAGCCAATGATTTTGGAATTAAATCCCTAACCCGTTGGGAACGGGGAAATATTGAAGCGCTCCCCCAGGATTATGCAGATATGTTTGGCTGGGAAGAATTGGCTGAGTTGGCAGACAAAGCCTTGGGGCTTGTAGGAAATCCAAATGCCTGTCTTGTATATGCTGAAAATTATGGTCAGGCAGGAGCAGTCGAGCGATTCGCAAAACATCCTTTCTTGCACCAAGTCGTTAGTTTTGCAGACACTTACCGTTTATGGGCACCTGATGAATTGTCATCAGAAGTTAATGCACTGATTTATATTAATGATGAATTAGGAGAAGACATTGAGGCATTATTTAATAATATTAAATTGGTGGGTGAGGTGGAACATCCTTATGCACGAGAGAGGGGTACAAGGGTTTATTTATGTAGCGAACCAAAGTCGAATTTTAATGAATTTTGGATGGAGCGGGTAGCGTTTGTGAGAAGTGGGGGTCAGGATTGAGCCGGGAAACTATTAAGAAAAATATAATATCAGGTTACAGCCTTTTTACATTTACTGACTTTTTATCATCCCTTGCAAAAAAAGGATATAGTAAAAATAAACCACACATTGCTATCGGAACAATAGCATTAATTATTCTTTCGTAATACCCTGTTATGAACAATTGAATATTCATAAGAATAAGGCAAATGAATAGACCGAAATAAGAGATCAGGAATATACTTTTGAAAAAAGTATATTTTTTTAATAGAAAAAATGAAGCTACAGAAACTAATCCCAAGAAAAGCATTAAGTTTCTGTACCCTATTGTTTTATGTCCAAAAAACAAACTAACAAGATGTAATGCTAGTATAAAACCTACTGCGGAAAGCATCGTATAGTCAATTTTTAAATTCTTCATGACTGCTTCTTTTTATGGTTTCTGTTGTAGTTCATTTGCCCCTATCATTTCAGAATCACGGTCCCCAACTCTTTGGCCAGTCCATTTCTCAAATCATTTAATTTGGCCTGTACTTTTAAAAGGCGCATTATTTTATTGGAATCATTCTCGGCTTTTAGATCGACTAATTGTTGTTGGTTTTTTTCGCAGAGCCGGATTATTTTTTTCAATTTAAAACGCATTAAAGCACTGGTTGAATCTTTCGAAAAATTTTCTTCCGGCATTTTTTGGGAATGCAGATATAGTTCACGTTCTCCCCAGCCGTCGCTGTATTCATAGGGTGAATGCAACAGGTCAATGGAGAGGGCACTCAATGTATGATCGGTATGGCCGATAAAGTATTGGGCAGATAAGGTTTGTTTTGAAACAACCCTATCAAGGCATTTTTTAACAATGTCTTGATATTCTTTGTTGTCAAAATCGTCGAGCACTTCTTCGATGTTACTGAGAATGTATTCAGCTACTGTGATCTCCTCTTCTTCGTCGAATATTTCACCACCAAAAGCAATCAATAAGCGGGCGATGTCACGTTCTTGAAATTCATCACGCCCCATTTCTTTATTGGGGGATTCGATGGGCGGTACGATCTCCACCTTTGATTTTCCTCCATCAGTGGGGCTTCCTTCCGGCACGATATTGACCTGTGGCCCCCGTTTTCGATTGCGATCAAATTCCCTTTTTTGCAGGATCTTTTTTACCACTTTGTTGGTCTCGGAAATAAGTACTTCTTCCTCCAATTCCATAACCCGGGCACATTCTTTCACATAGAATGCACGTTTGAAAGGATCTGGGACGCGTGCGATGCTATCAACAATGTCCCGTACCAAACCTGCCCGTTTAACAGGATCATTCCCAACTTCTGAAAGCAAAAGGTCGGTTTTGAAAAGGATAAAATCCTTGGCCTGTTGGTCAATGTATTCTTTGAAGGCAGTTGCCCCGGCATTTTGCAGGTAACTGTCAGGGTCTTCTCCATCAGGCAACAATACGACCTTTACATTCATGTCCTTTTCCAGCACCAGGTCAAGCCCGCGGAGAGCTGCCTTGATACCTGCGGCATCGCCGTCGTAAAGGATTTTTATGTTGGGGGTAAATCGTTTTATCAATAAAATCTGACCTTCCGTGAGGGAAGTGCCAGAAGAAGCTACGACATTCTCAATGCCTGCTTGGTGCAGTGAAATGACGTCGGTATAGCCTTCCACCAAAATGCATTCGTCTTGTTTCCTTATATCCCTTTTGGCAAAATAAGCGCCATACAGGATTTTGCTCTTGGAGTAAATGTCTGTTTCAGGGGAATTAATGTATTTAGGGGCTTTGACATCTTTTTGGAGTATGCGGCCAGCGAAAGCGATGGGTTTCCCAGATAAATTGTGGATCGTGAACATGACCCTGTTCCAGAAAAAATCCCTTCCATTTTTGGTCAGTCCAAGTTTTTCAAGGTACTCTGGTTTGTAACCCATTTGAGTGGCCTTGGTGGTAAATTCACCTCGTTGGTTTGGAGCGAAGCCTAGGCCAAATTTTTTAATGGTTTCTTCTCTAAACCCTCTTTCTTTGAAATAACTAAGTCCCACGCTTTTGCCAATGTCCGTATTTAGCAATTGGTCTTGATAAAACGTTTTTGCGAATTCATTGACAATAAAAAGACTTTCCCGTTCTTGCTGTTCGGCAGCAAATTCCGGCGTCATTTCCTTCTCTTCAATTTCGATGCGGTATTTTCCGGCCAGTTGCTTCAGCGCATCTGGAAACCCCAGGTGCTCATGTTCCATGATGAAACGGGCTGGGTCGCCACCTTTGCCGCACCCAAAACATTTGAACAGGTTTTTGGTAGGTGAAACAGTGAAGGAAGGAGTCTTCTCATTGTGAAAAGGGCAGAGTCCAATCATGTTGGAGCCCCGGCGTTTGAGGTTCACGTAATCCTGGACGACTTCTTCAATTTTGGCAGTCTCCAGTATTTCCTGTACTGTTTTTTGTGGAATCAAACCTGTATTTTGTTATCTTTGGAAATATTTTACGTAAGAAAGTATCATACGAACAACTAATTAGCTTTCGCTTTCGTTATTTTTCCTGAATTTTTGAGCTAAATTAATAAATCCAAAAATAGCTTTTTTACCTAAATCATTGACCACCTAGCCCACACGATCAGGTTTTATTTATTATTTGAGCAAGACAAAACCTAATAACCTACCACACAAGAGAGAACTTACCACTTGATACACAAGTCTTTACGCACCCAATTATTTTTGTCAGGGATGATGAATCATTGTGATATGATTGTATATTATATTGATCGACCATCCATGAAAATGCTTTTACAATTTTTTCTTGTGCAATTTTTTGGGCGCTTGCCTCTTACAGGTGTCTTTTGACGAGGAAAAGATAAAAACAAAAAACAAGTACTAAACACTGAAATCTGGATGCGGCCAAAGAAGGGATATTAGTAAGAGAATTTGGCTGCGATCAAGGGTGACA
The DNA here is from genome assembly GCA_029263015.1 of Saprospiraceae bacterium. Lineage (GTDB taxonomy): Bacteria > Bacteroidota > Bacteroidia > Chitinophagales > Saprospiraceae > UBA6168. The sequence continues at coordinate 42,679 of JAJCYI010000106.1, forward strand.
AAACAAAAACTGATGTACATGAACACAATGGGGAAACTTACCACTAACCTCGTGATCTTTATTAATTACCGATCTAAATTTACCAAAAGATATAATTGGGTGTTCTCATAGTGTGTGGGCTGCCCCGTCCTGAATTGTTCGGGACGAGGGCAGTTTTTTTTTGTTTTACTGTGAGTATGGTGAGTAGTACAGTTAAGGGTCCTTTGATCAAAATGTTATGTGAAATGTCTTCCGGTATCCATTTTCAACACAGTAAAGACTGTGGCTATGAAACTGCTGGAACTAAAAATATTGGGTGTTCTCATAGTGTGTGGGACCAGCCTGAACCCTTCGGGTAAGTAAGGCTGGTTTTTTTAAATATTGAGAAGGTAAGGTGGTGTGAGAAGGGTATTAATCAAGTTGTCTAAATAGTGGGTGTTCTAATAGTGTGTGGGACTACCCTGAAGCCCAGATGGGTGTGTAGGGGTAGTTTTTCACTCAACTTCGATCACCTCTGACAAGATAGGATACAGATTGCTCAAAACCAGAAGTGTTTTCCCAAAGCCTGATTTAGGCCGGGCGGGGTTATTCCTGCCCGGTTACCTATTCAAATGAGATTGTAAGCATCAATATTTTAAGTGAGAGCGTAAATTGCCTCGTGACCTTCGGGTGGCGGGGCAGTTTTTTTGGAATGAGTTTTACTCGATCAATTAAGGTTTTGGGTATTTGCAAAATCAAGTTGAGAACGCTGAGTTTGTTTGGGGGGGTGAGAGCTAAACCTACTCCACTAACTCAACGGTACCAACCGTTAACAGGATTTGCACATAAACTTATTTAAAGGGCAGTACTCTATTTTGAATCTAAAGTTGGCAGGGTCGGATCGAAGGAATTAAATGCATCGTATGCAACCTCGTGAATACGTCGACGAACACGTTCGGTGAATATTTTTTTGTTGCGGGCAGAAGGGTGGATGCGGTTGGAGAGGAAAACATAGACCAAATCGTTCTCAGGATCTATCCAAACACAAGTTCCTGTAAAGCCAGTATGACCATATGCCGAGGAAGGGGTTTTATCAGAATAAGTTGGGTATTTTCGGTTGATTGGCTTGTCGAAACCAAGTCCTCGGCGGGCACCATGTTTTGCATTGGTAAAAGTTTGGATGGTTTTCGGTTCAAAATATTGAATTCCTCCATAGATGCCTTTATTCGCCATCATCTGGAATAGTACAGCCATGTCTTCTGCATTGGCAAAAAGCCCAGCATTGCCTCCAACTCCACCCATTAGGGCTGCCGATGGGTCGTGTACAAAACCATGTATGAGTGACTTGCGCCACATCCGATCCTGTTCGGTCGGCACTATATTATTCAGATCAAATTTATCCAAGGGGTTGTAAAGCATTCTTCTCAATCCAAGTGTGTGGTAAATATTATTTTGAACATAATTGTCCAATTTAACATGACCGATGTTCTCTACCGCTTTTTGCAACAGATAGAAATTGACATCGCTATACCGGAAAGCCCTTCTTTGTGAAACAGACAGGTTGAAAACCCGCTTCCAAATTGTGTCCCGATAATCTTCTCGGAAATACAGTTCCGGTCCGACTTGGATATTAAATGCCCCTTCTTCATCATGGCAAAAGATGTCATTGCATCCCTTCGGCGGCACACTTCGGTAGTTGTAAAACTTGCTGATCGGCATAGGTGCTTGCAAACCAGATTGATGGATCAGAAGGTCTTTGATTTTTATATTTCCAACCCTCGCACCTTCCTCTAAATTTACATATTGGCCAATGCTTTCGTCCAGGGCGATCTTGTTCCGTTCGTGTAGCCTCATAACTGAGAGGGTGGTCGCAGCAATTTTGGAAACTGAAGCAATGTCGTATAGATCAGTTGGGCTCGTAGCTTGTTCTTTTGTATAGGTGTGATACCCAAAAGCCTTTGAGTAAATCATTTGTCCATCTTTGACCAAAGCAACTTGGCAACCTGGGAAAACACGATTTTGAATAGCTGTCCTGGCAATAGCATCAATGCCAACTAAACGCTCTGGAGCAATGCCTGCTTTCTCAGGCCTACTAAAGCCGATCCGCTCCTTTCGGATGAATTCAGAAGCAGCAAAAGGTAGGTTGTCGTTTACAATAATAGGTAGTTTTCCGTTGACGCTCACGCCTCCGAACAAGGCTTGTGCAGCATGGCTTTCTGTCCATTTGTTGCGTTCGTAAATTTGCAGGAAAGTGATTGATTTTTCAAAAAAACCAAGATTGAGCGGATTGCCAAAATTGACCAGGATCACGTTCATCTTATTACTCAATCCATTCACACTTTGGATGAAATGTTTGTCCTGTTCCTGTGAAATGGCAATGGAATCAATTAAAATAACGGCAACAGGCTGATCACCAAGGTTTTCGAAATTAACAACTGGGAGGCCTCCTTCTGGGAAAAGGCGCAGTTGCACGGAACGGAAATCCGCATATTTTGAAAAATAGTATTTGAACTGCCGGAAATTGCTGTTGCCAAATTCAAAAACCTGGAAATCCTTTTCGAGGATATTATTAAAAGGCAACATCTTGTTCACGTCGCTTGCCAAGGTCACTGATTTTTCAAAAAGTCCCCGGACGAAAACCTTCCACGCCGGGTGGTTGAAATAAGCCTGTATGTTTTCGGAATTTTTATAAAAATTTTTGGCACTGGGTTTATATTTCCTGACAATCTGCGGTGGTTGCTTACTGGCAAAAGAAACCAATTTTACTACCTTCTTGATTGAATCTCTTGGCATAACGGATAGCTCAACTGGCAATTCCCCACCGGTCACCCAAGCTTTTGCGGTCAATATGCGGCGTACTCGCTTGTCCAAACCTTCTTCGGTCAAACGGCCTTCCCGCAACAACAACATTGCATAATGATAGAAGTTATCAATATTGGGAGCGAGCAGTAAGTCTGCACCTTGCAATAGTTTCAATTCTGGTGATTCTCCATCGAGCAGTTTCACCATCGAAAGCCCATGGAAATCTACCTTATCCGATAAATAATGTTGAAGTGATCTTGGCTGGCTGGCTTTCAATCCTTCATTTTCAAAAATTTCATCTTGTAAGACAAGGCCCTGTAATCCATTGCTTGCAAAACGGAGCATATCGTGCAAATGAACTGCCCGCAAAGAGTCGTTCGATTCAATATGCAGAGAGGAAAAGCCTGAAGCGAAGGCAAGTATTTTATTTTGAGCAAGCTGGGCAATCATTCTTTCAGATCGCTCTTTGAGTGCCCGTGGCTCGTATTCAAAATGATTTATATTAAAGGTTTTTCCAGCATTCAATGGAGCGGGAAGGGTTGGGAGGATGGAAAAATTGATGCCTAAAGATTTGCACTGTTCCAAGTATTCCTCCTCTAAAAACTGTTGAACTTCAAACGAGTCAATAGCGCTGATACTGAATGGTTTAGGAAATCGCTGCAAATCTTCAAATTGATTGTGCAAGGATACTTTTTGATCGGTTCCCAGAATTAGGGGTATGGCTGCAGCGCGTTTGAGGCTATCCATCCAAACAAGGTAGTCTCCAACTTTCATTTGTTGGGGCAACAAACCTCCTGCCCTTCCCCTTTTAATTTGCTTGAGGGCAGACTTTTGGATTTCAAAATCATCAAGATCAGGTGTCCAAATGATGAGCTGACCGATTTTCTCCTCCAATGTCATCGCCTGGAGAATGGATTCGACCTGCGATTCATTTACTTCTGGAAAGGGTTCCAAAGCAGGTGTTTTTCTCAATTCTGCTACTTGTTGGACAGGTAGGGAAGGATTATCTTTTTGGCATGAGTACAGCCCAGCCACCAAGAGTATGGCGGCAGTAATTAATCTTAATGGGATGTACAATTGAATCTTCACTAGGCTAATCTGTATTCAGTAAGTTTAGAGCGCTTGTCTTTGTTTTACCTACACATTGTTACTAAATTTAATACCAAAAAATAAAAGTGGGCGAAAAAGGGTCTTATTCCCGTGCATAGAAGTAGGATTGCTTGGCCTGTACGTCGTCAAAAGTTAGTAGCTCTTTGCAGTGTTTGTGTTTCTCATAGAATCCAAGCATGGCAAAATCGCCAGCACATGCTGTTGTGTGAAAAAACAAAATACCCAACAGGACCCATTTTAAATATAAAGGGACAAAAGAAACAGGGACGATGACAAAAAGGTTGATCGCTACAAAGGGAAGTAGGGCAATAAATGTAAAGGAGGTTTTGCTGGCGACAAATTTATCAGCAGCTGCGAAAAAATAGAATTTACGCCAATTGGCGCCATAAGATATTTTGGGAGCGCCGCTCAACTTATATGCCAATCCGTGGAGACCTTCGTGTACTGGAATTCCCACAGTGAAAACTAATAACGCCCCAATGCCAATGTATTTTAGAATAGAAAGACCACCGATGAGTCCATTAGAAAAATCATTCTCACCAAGAAAGACCAGCAACACAAATAATAAGATATTCAGGCCGATATAAGCTTTGATAACGGTAGACTTGTTCCTGAACTGTTCTTCCACAAAAGGCATTATCTCATCATGTGACAGCATGAGGAGTAAATGATAAGACGAATTGTTTTGTAGTTCAGGTGCTGTCATCTTTGAAAAATAGAGAAATAAGATCGGGTGGCCTGAAGCCACCCGATCTTATACAGCTTATTAGTTTAACGTGAGTTCTGGAGCAATCTTATTGTCCCGTTAGGGACGGAACATGGGTAGCCAAGCATTTGCAGGGGTTTTCACCGTGCCGTAGGTACGCAACGTGGAAAATGTTACGTACCTACGGCACGAAAAATACCGTTGGTTTGGCATTGCTACCAATGTTCCGTCCCTAACGGGACAATCAAAGGACAGAAACCGCCATAAGCTCTTGATTGTCAAGGATTGTTATCCAGAATTCACGTTAGTTTAATATGCCTAAAACAGGGCCTAGTCTTGCAAATTTCCTCTGATGTTCCAGTTGACTAGTTCGGTGGTGGTTACAT
>JAJCYI010000107.1 GCA_029263015.1 Saprospiraceae bacterium
ACCCAGCGCCGCCCACCCTCACTTTTAAGCATCCCCAGCCTGTAGTTGGCAGAAGCTTTTTGATGAACAGGCTTAGATTCAAACCCCAGCAAGCCAGCAATCACCCACGCAAATTGTCTACCACTGGCCTGCCACTGTTGAAGACGCTCTAATGCCACCTGAACACGCCCCATTTGCTCTTGCTTTTCGGGGTCATCACAAACAATAAATGCCCGTTGCCCATCATCGGTTTGATAAACCGGCATAAAGCAGTGTTGCTCACAAGCTGTACATCCTAGCGATTGAGCTTTCACGTCCTTTGCCAGCAAACCCGCTGCCAGAAAGCGCTTTAACACGCCATCCTGCCATTGTTGTACCTCATCCCAGCCAAGGCTCACCGGCTTGTCAGAGGCGTTTACATGCTCAATCAGGGTGCTTAGGGCTTTGTTGTTATCAAACATGTACAAAGGCTATTCAGCGCCACTCACAGCTTTAGGCTCAAGCCCTGAGCTGGCCAGCATCTGCCGAATCTTTAAATCATTGCCATCATGGTTTAAGGCGCAGGAGTTGGGGTGGGTGATATTGACGGTGCGGGTTTTTGCCCGTTTGTTGCCGATGGATTCAAATGTGACTTTTAAGCTCACTTGGGTGACGTAATAGGCGGGCAGTTTGAGTTTTTCTAGTAAGGTACAAACAGCATCAGGGGCGTTATGGTCATTGGCCTCTATGGTGATACGCCGTTTTTTAACATGCTTGAGCGTGACTCTTAATTTGGTGATTAACACGCTGGCGATACCCGAAGCGGGTTCAATCTTGAATTCAAAATCATCCTCGACCACAGGGGCGAGTTCATACACTCGCTTATCAATCTTGCCTTCTGCCAAGGCGGGTAATTTGAGAATATTTTCAGCGAATATTACCTGTAAATCATCAATCGCCTTCCTGTTCTTGGGCGCATAAATATCTAGTGAGCCTTCCGCCTCGTAATAGACAAAGATAATCTCAAAAGCAGGGTGATGGGCTTGGCTTTTTAAGGTGCCGCCCACCCACTCCACAGCAGATTGTGCGAAGTCTTCAGGGTAGGCAAAGAAGTACTCTTTTTGATTGCGTCGATAGGGTTCAACCGTGCAGTTTTTACCCCGTCCCTCTTTTTGGAAAAAATAGCCACTCATCGCCTTGGCTAAGGCTTGAATATCCTCATCCTCTACTTGTGGTGGCAAACAGGGCAAGTCGTTACGTTTTTTCCAGTAGGAGGGGCTGACATTATCGGCATGTAAAAACATCGCCGCGCCGTGCCAGTATTTAGGCTTATGGAGAAAAGCCCACATCGCCTTGGCATGAAAACCCTCAATCCCCGCGATTTCTTCGATAAAGGCATCATCACCATGAAAGCCCGCCTCATCCACCAAGGCCATGATACCCCCCTCACAGGCCAGCGCGTTTACATCCTGAAACTCTGCCTCAATTTCGGAGGTTTGGCTGTTGGTGAGGGTGTTAAAGGCGGCTTGCAGTCTATCAGCATCATTCTCTTTGAGTTGGTTGAAATCAACGTCAAGCTGAATTCCTTTCATCTCAAAAAACAGCGCTAAATAGTGATTCGGGGTTTTTCTGAAAAAGTGCCGGTTTGAGTATTGCGCTGCCATGGCCTTAAATTCCTTGGGAGTTTACCTCGTTTATGAATCTTTCACGGTGACTTGGCCGTTCATTCACATGGGTAGGAGCCAGTCTCTTAACTTAATTAGTTCTTTACTTTTTGATGATTATTATATATTTCCAGGTTGGAAGTAGATACTTTTTTATCATATTCGCCCTGAATTCTTGGTTTTTGATATAGTCCCACCCGTGCACGGTTACAAATGGAAATTAATGTTTTAGACTGAAGTCGAGATGTTTCATATTGCCCTTTCTAGTTTAGTTTTTAAAGGGTATTCGTCAGATTTGGCCTAAAAGACAGAATTGAAATATATTTCTACAAAGTGTAACTTCTCACTGATAATAAAAAAGACATATGGATGGGGAGCTTTTATATTTCAGGGTCATCCAAATCCATAAAAGCTCACAGCAGATTTTCTAAACGTATTTAAAGGCATCGCCCGAGAATAGCAAGAGTTTTTACTCTGATATGCCAAGGAGAAAAAAGAGAACCTAATTCAATGGAGTGCTTCCTCTCTTACCCAACTCATGGATGAAAAACAATATTTAAAAGAACGACTTGATGACCAGTTGTCATGGTATAGCGACAAAAGCCAGTATAATCGTTATCCCTGTTAAACCTAATGTAGCCGGATTGTATCCCTCTTGGATGCTGTCCGGTTAAACAACTTGATGAGCCGTTTGGACGAACCTCAAAGAATGATGGAGTCGAAAATGGAAGACAAATGGTTGTCCGTAGATGAAATTGGAGACTATATCGGGATCAAGCGAGATGCCGTACCTGGGTAGGTGACGGGAAAGCTGGCGAAGTAACCGAAGGAAAATAACAGAATCAGGAGTTTATAGATGACAAGTACCCAACAACGCGCCGCCCTTCAACGCCAGATCTGGGCCATTGCCAACGATGTGCGCGGCTCAGTAGACGGCTGGGATTTCAAACAATATGTCCTCGGCACCCTGTTTTACCGCTTTATCAGCGAAAACTTTGCTCTCTATATTGAGGCCGATGACGATAGTATTAATTATGCCGAGCTTAGCGATGAGGTTGTCACTCCAGACATCAAAGACGATGCCATTAAAACTAAGGGTTACTTCATCTACCCCAGCCAGCTGTTTGCCAATGTTGACCTTCCCCTGTTTTCACGGACACCATGTTAAGCTAAAACACTCTGTTTCTCAAATACCATGGGTGCTTTATAATTGATCGCAGAGTGTTTTCGTCTTTGGTTATAAAAGACCTCAATGTATTCAAAGATTGAGGTC
>JAJCYI010000108.1 GCA_029263015.1 Saprospiraceae bacterium
TGTCTAATACTAAAAAGGGTTGACCGTTTTATTGATAAAATTAAAGTTACCGATTAATCTTCTTTTTTGGCCCTCCAGGTCTTTATTTCGATCTTGTCCTGTTGGTGCATCTGTTCCGGTGTCAGCAAATGGTTGCTCCAATGCGGCCTCATCCCGTTGTAAACTCCGACCGCCTTTGCAGTGAGTTCTTTTGCATGGCCTATGTTTTTAAGCAGGCCACCGAGCAGGAATTCATCTTTCAAAATTCCATTGATCCTTTCCGCCACGGCGTTGTCGTAGGGGCTGCCGTCCTGTGTCATGCTGATCATTATCTTGTTCTTTTTTAAAAGCTTTGTATAGATGGCGGAACAGTACTGGGAGCCCCGGTCCGAATGGTGGGTCAGCTGTTCCTGGTATTGCCTGTTCTTCAGCGCCATTTTCAATGCTTTTATGGTCGAACGGGCTTCCATGTCAACGGAAACTTCGAAGCCCATTATTTTCTTTGAATAGGCATCCGTTATGAAATGCCCGTAGACCGCCCCTTCCTCTTCGGTCTCGATATAGGTGATATCACCCACCCAGACCTGCTCTGGGCGGCTTGGCACGACACCTTCCACCAGGTTGCCAAACTGGTTCCTCCAGTGGCTGCTGTCGGTGGTTGTGTACCTTCTTTTCTTTCTGATAACCAGCAGGTTGTGCCGCCCCAGTATGTCGATGAACCTGTCACGCCCCACCTTTAGCGCCGCCCCTTTCAAAAGCGGGCTTATAAGATAAAACAATTTTAGCCCACCGATTTTCGGCATGTCCTTTCTTATGGTTTTTACGTGTTTCAAAATAAATTCCTCGGCATTGGCCGTCTTTTCATCTTTTGCCTTTTTGTTTTTAAAGGCCTTAAAATAGGCTTGTTTGGAATGGCCCAGAAAGCCGCAGGCCCTGTTGATGCTCATCAGGCCATCATCGCTTACGGCCTTGACAATTGCCCGCCAATTTTTTTTAAGAGGTCGATGCCCGTTGCCCGGCTGGCCACTGCAATGGCACATGCATAGAACCTGATCCTTAGCCTGGCCCCGTCCAGTTCCGCTTCCAGTTCGCTGATCCGTAATTGCTCATAGCTGCGCTGTCGGCGCTCCCGGTCTTTTTTTTCAAGGGCATGGATAGGGGAGTGGTGGTTCGGCATGTCTACAGGTTTTGTCCGGTGCAAATTACCGTATTTCCTGACACAGTCGGTAACCGTGTTGCTGCCGAGGATGCCGTGCAGCCTGGCCAGCTCAGCTGCTGAGGCCGAGCTGTTCTGATATTAAAAGACAACTTTTTCCCTAGTGTTTTTCCCGTACTAGGGCTTGCTGCTCTTCATTGACCTTATTATTAGTGGTCAACTTTTTCTAGTGTAAGACAGTGGTCAACTTTTTCTATTTAACATAACATAGATTATTAATCAATAATAGTATCTAAATTAAAAACTCATGCAAAGTGCTTTTACTACTTTTGCAGACTTTTAAAAATTATGAAAAAAGAACAAGTGAAACCTTACAGCGTTTCAGGCAGTAAGAAAAGCCAAGTTTCGACCATGTTTGACAACATTGCTCCTTGGTATGATTTCCTGAATCATTTTTTATCGCTTGGGATCGACATCAGTTGGCGGAAAAAAGCTATCCGCCAATTGCGGGGGCGAAAACCAAAAAACATTCTGGACGTGGCCACAGGAACAGGAGATTTGGCATTGGAAGCAGAGAATCAACTTAAACCTGATCGCATCACGGGCATTGATATTTCTAACGAAATGTTGGAAGTTGGCAGGAAAAAAATTAAGAACAAAGGGTTGAGTGGAAAAATTGAAATGGTACTTGGCGACAGTGAAATGTTGCCTTTTGCAGACAATACTTATGATGCAATTACCGTTGGTTTTGGGGTCAGAAACTTTGAAAATCTGGAAAAGGGATTGAAAGAAATGAATAGGGTCTTAAAACCCGGAGGGATGGCTGTGATTTTAGAATTTTCGCGCCCTACCCTATTTCCTTTCAAACAACTCTACAATTTCTATTTTAGAAATGTTCTTCCGATTATCGGCAGAATCACTTCTAAAGATCCTAAAGCGTACAGTTATTTGTATGAATCTGTGCAAGCTTTCCCTGACGGCAAGGATTTTGTAAAAGCATTAAAAAGTACTGGTTTTCAGTCTCCTATATATAAGTCTTTAACCCTTGGCGTGTGCTCGATCTATACAGCGACAAAGTAAACAACCGATGATAAAAAATATTTTCATGAATCCGTCCTTGAGGAATTTTGCATTGTTTTTTCTGTTTATCACCTTTACAATTAACAGTTTTGGTCAATCAGCCAAAGGAAATTACAACTTCCTTGACTTCAGCCAGAAACCTTATTATTTTGGAATAACCCTGGCGTATAATTCTTCCAATTTTAAAATATTTCAATCCAGGGAGTTTGTATTGAATGACAGCATAGCGAAGGTAGAATCTTTAACTGGCCCAGGATTTAACTTGGGAATTGTAACTAACCTGAAAATTGGCGATCATTTTGATATTCGCTTCCTCCCTACCCTTTCATTTGCAGAGCGCAATATCAATTATGGTGCTACGAGAAGGAATAAGAGGTTTTCCCGAAGGGTCGAGTCTGTTTTTGTTGAAATGCCATTTCATGCGAGGTATAAATCAGTACCATATCGGGACATGCGCTTATTTGTGATCACTGGTGTGAAATATTCTTTTGATGTGGCAAGTGACAGCAGGTCTCGAAATGCTGAAGATTTGGTCAAAATTGCTCAAAATGATTTTGCCTTTGAAATAGGTGTTGGGGTGCAATTCTTTCTTCCTTATTTCATCTTTTCCCCTGAACTGAAATTCTCACATGGATTAAATAACATCCTTCTTTTTGATGAAAACTTGGAAGAATCAAATGTTATTGAAAAGGTATTATCACGAGGGTTTACCATCTCCCTCCATTTCGAAGGCTAATTTCCACCTTCGGCATAAAAAAAAATGGCTGCCCAAATTGGGCAGCCATTTTTTTTTATGCCGAAGGGACGTTTTTGGTCAATCAGCAATCGTAATTTCTCTAGTAATCATTCCAGTATAAGACCGCAATTCAATTTTATATTTTCCAGACCTAAAGTTCGTGAAATCCAATTCGTAGATTGTGTTGACAGGTAAATCCCAGAGTTCGTCTTTTAAAACCGTTTCACCAAGGTCATTTTTTACTTCTACATCACTCAAGTTAACACTGATCGTCTCAAAATCTATATAGTAAATTTTACTTTCCGAATCCAGGTAAAAAGTCCAATTATCGCCCTCATTGATTGGGATCTCGGAAGATGTCAGGTCGATTATTCTGTTATCTGCAATTGCAGATGTCTGTGCATCTAGGAGATTGCATGCTCCAAGTAGAGTAATAACTGCTAAACAAATTTTAAGCTGCATTTCAAAATCAAATTTAAGAACGGTGTGAAACTAAGTTTTGGATATCTAAATGTTATGCAAATTTAATATGCATGTTCCATGAAAAAAAATGTCAAATTTTCCAATAGTAACAGGTAAATCGAGATTTTATTTTGTTTCAAAATTATCTACTACAAATATCTGAAACACTGTCGTTTAAAATGCCAAAAGGTCGATGATTCAAAATATTATTTTTTAAAGCTGTTTTATTAAATATCATCAAATGTTGTACAATAGACACTATGTAAGCTTCATATCGGGTAAGACTGAGATCATTCTTCCCAATTCATGGTTCTTTTGACAGCTTTCTGCCAACCTTTGTACCGAATTTTTCTTTCCTTCTCTTCCATATTTGGCTCAAACCGTTTTTCTAATTTCCAACTCTTGGATATGCTGCTTTTTTTCCAGAACCCCGTGGCCAGGCCTGCAAGGTAAGCTGCTCCAAGGGCGGTCGTTTCCGTTACTCCTGGTCGTTCTACATTCACGCCGAGCATATCTGCCTGAAATTGCATCAACAAGTTGTTTGCGCATGCCCCCCCATCTACTCTCAATGTTTTGAGTGAGAGCTTTGCATCTTTTTCCATAGCCGTTAATACATCTTTGGTTTGGTAGGCAAGCGACTCAAGTGTTGCCCGTACAAAATGCGCTTTGGTTGTCCCCCGGGTAAGGCCAAAGATTGCACCTCGTGCATACATATCCCAATATGGTGCACCAAGTCCAGTGAAAGCAGGAACGACGTAAACGCCATCTGTGTCTTTTACTTTTGCGGCGAAATATTCACTATCCTTGGCTTCTTCTAAAATTTTAAGTCCATCCCTTAGCCATTGTATAGCAGCGCCGGCAATAAAAACACTCCCTTCCAAAGCATATTGCACTTCGCCATCCAAGCCCCATGCGATGGTGGTCAATAGGCCACTTCTGGATGCAACAGGAACAGTCCCTGTGTTCATCAATAAGAAACAACCTGTCCCATAAGTGTTTTTTGCCATGCCAACTTCATGGCAAGCCTGGCCAAAAAGAGCAGCCTGTTGGTCGCCGGCAATGCCAGCAATTGGAATTGAAGCACCAAAAAGATTTATTTCACTTGCACCATATATTTCACTGGAGGGTTTGACTTCAGGAAGAATTTGCTCAGGTACATCCAATGCTTTGAGCAGTTTCTTGTCCCATTTCAAACTCCTAATATTGTATAGCAAGGTCCTGGATGCATTTGAGTAATCGGTGACATGAACTTTACCTTCTGTAAGTTTCCAAAGCAGCCATGTGTCAATAGTTCCAAATAACAATTCCCCTTTTTCAGCAAGTCTCCTTGCACCTTTAACATTATTAAGCAACCATTTTATTTTTGTCCCTGAGAAATATGCATCGATAACGAGACCGGTTTCCTTCCTGATATATTTTTCAAAACCATCAGATTTTAATTTATCACAAATTTTTGCAGTTCTTCGATCCTGCCATACAATCGCATTGTGGATTGGTTCTCCCGTTGTTTTATTCCAGATTACTGTCGTTTCCCGTTGGTTTGTAATACCAATAGAATCAATATCTTTTGCGGCGATTCCATTCTTGGTTAGTACATCTTGGGCAACCTTTAATTGGGTTTGCCAAATTTCCTTGGCATCATGTTCGACCCATCCAGGTTTAGGATAGAATTGTGTAAATTCCTGTTGCTCTGTTGCGACTATATTCCCTTTTTTATCGAAAAGAATGGCGCGAGAACTAGTGGTTCCTTGGTCAAGGGCGAGTACGTATTTCGGCATGTTGTTTATTTTAGATTAGTGTTGATTTGAAAAATCGCATCAAGGTAAAAGATCATTTTAATCTATCCAAAAGTCTTTCAATTTCAATATTTGAGCATCTAAAATGTCCTTGTGGACAACTTGTTTTTCCGTGTAGCCCGCATGGGCGGCAATTCAGATTTTCGTTTGTCTCCAATGTAGCTTGATTGTCCGATAGTGGAGTGAAACCAAATTCTTTTACGGTCGAACAGAAAACTGCAGTTACAGGAGCATTGATCGAAGATGCCAAATGCAATGGTGCAGAGTCATTGACATAATTCATTTCGGCACTTTTCATCAAAGCGGCAGATTGTAAAAATGAATATTCCCCTGCCCTGATTTCAATCTTTTTGTGCTGAGAAAGATTTTTGATTTTTTGACAAAGTGCATTTTCTTGTTTACCTCCGAGTAAAAAAACTGTATGTGACTCCCCTACCCTGTTTAAGAAATCAACCCATTTTGAATGAGGCCATTGTTTGGTGAACCAGATTGATCCTGGTGATATGGTTATGTACTTTTCTTTAGTCTCCACCTTCCTGAAATCATCAGTTGATGGGTACAATTTTGGCCTAACAAGTTGATTGTCAACAATATCTCCAATTAGAGACAAATTGCGTCCTACCTCATGCATGGGTTTTTCAATTGTTCCGAACTGATGAGTAATTGACTTGGTAAAAAGAAAAGAAAGTGGGTTTTTATCAAAGCCAATTGTACTGTTTGCTCCTGATAAAAATGAAATCAAGCCTGTTGAAAAATATCGCTGCAAATTAATTACCCGCTCGTATTTTTCACGCCTGACCTCTTTTACGACCTTAATCAATCCTGTATATTTCCCTTTATTTTTATTCCAAATTATTACTTTCCGCAAATGAGGGTGCCCATCCAATAAACTTTCATTCCCCTTTCGCAATAGAAAATCAATAACCATATCCGGAAAAGACATCCTCAGTTTCTCGATCACAGCAGTTGCGAGAATAACGTCACCGATAAATGCCGTCTGAATAATCAGGGTTTTGTCCATTGTGCAAAGATCATAAATAACAAAAGCCCCAATGTAATGAACATTGAGGCTTCCTAAAATCAAGATGATAGTTTTTTATGTCAATTTATACTGCAAAACTCTCTCCGCAGCCACAAGTCCTTGCAGCATTTGGGTTGTTGAAGAAAAAGCCCTTGCCGCTCAACCCGCCTGAAAATTCCAAAGTTGTATTGCATAGGTATAAAAAGCTTTTTAAGTCAGTTACTACTTTTACTCCATTATCCTCAAAAACCTGGTCATTTGGCTGGCTTTCGTTATCGAAGTCCATACTGTAAGACAAGCCCGAACAGCCCCCACTCGTCACTGAGACTCTCACAAAATAATCATTGCCCAAGCTTTCTTGCTGGACAATTTCATTAATTTTGCTCTTTGCGCTTTCAGCTACAAAAACCATAATGAAATTTTTTATTTTATCTAAAAATTAAGCAGCGGCCTCGGCTTTCGACTCGATGCCATTCTTCTGCCTGTAATCTTTAATGGCATCCTTGATAGCATCTTCAGCCAAAACGGAACAATGGATTTTAACAGGCGGAAGGGCCAGCTCTTCAACAATATCCATATTGTCAATCTCTAACGCCTCGTCCACAGTCTTCCCTTTTAACCACTCCGTTGCCAGGGAGGAGGAAGCAATTGCAGACCCACAGCCAAATGTTTTGAATTTGGCATCCTGAATCAAGCCAGTATCAGCATCTACCTCAATTTGCAAGCGCATTACATCGCCGCATTCGGGTGCGCCAACAAGCCCAGTACCAACGTTTTTAGCACCTTTATCCAATGTTCCCACGTTGCGAGGGTTTTTGAAATGCTCAAGGACTTTGTTTGAATAAGCCATAATTTAAATATTTATCTTAAATTGTTGAATTTGAATACATTATAAACAATTAGTGTTCCGACCATTCAATCTTGGTCAGATCAACCCCTTCTTTGAACATTTCCCAAATCGGGCTTAAATCCCTCATGTGGTTGACGCCTTTGGATATAGCTTCGATGGTGTAATCGACTTCTTCTTCTGTACTAAAACGTCCAAGGCTGAACCTTAATGAGGAATGTGCCAAATCATCTCCGAGTCCAAGAGCTATCAAAACATAAGATGGCTCCAATGAAGC
This sequence comes from Saprospiraceae bacterium, assembly GCA_029263015.1. Taxonomy (GTDB): domain Bacteria; phylum Bacteroidota; class Bacteroidia; order Chitinophagales; family Saprospiraceae; genus UBA6168. The sequence continues at coordinate 7,355 of JAJCYI010000108.1, forward strand.
AGAGGTGCATGCTGAACCAGAAGACAATGCAATTTCTTGGTTAAATGTCATCATCAAGCCTTCGCCTTCCACATGCTTGAATGAAATATTAGCAACGTGAGGCATTCTGTGGTCAACATTTCCATTAATATAGGTTTCCTCAAGCTGGCACAAGCCTTTTTCCAATTTGTCGCGCAAACCACTGAGACGTTCCGCATCCTGAGCCATTTCTTTTTTAGCAATTTCTGCTGCTTTTCCAAATCCGACAATACCTGGAACATTCAATGTGCCAGACCTCATTCCTCTTTCATGTCCACCCCCATCAACCTGTGCAGTAACCTTAACCCTTGGATTTTTGCGACTCACGTAAAGTGCGCCTACTCCTTTTGGGCCGTACATTTTGTGGGCAGAAAAAGCCATCAAATGGATGCCCAGTTCCCTCGGATTGGTAGGTATCTTACCGACTGCTTGCGTTCCATCACTGAAAAACAAAACTCCATGCTTTTTACAGATTTCACCAATTCCTTTCATTGGTTGGATCACGCCAGTTTCATTGTTTGCCCACATGACGGAAATCATGATCGTATTGGGCTTGATAGCAGCTTCGAGTTTTTTCAAATCAACCAAACCATCTCTTTCCACATCAAGGAAGGTAATTTCAGCACCTTGCTTTTCCAGCTTATGGCAGGTGTCAATGACAGCTTTGTGCTCTGTCGTTAGCGTTATGATGTGGTTGCCCTTGCGGCGGTACATTTCATATGCACCTTTAAGGGCAAGGTTGTCAGCTTCAGTTGCTCCGGAAGTAAAGATAATTTCCTTTGAGTCAGCATATATAAGGTTTGCCACCTGCTCCCGCGCATAATCGACAGCTTCTTCGGCCTCCCAACCAAAAGGATGGCTTCGGCTGGCCGCATTGCCATGGTGCTCAAAGAAATAAGGTACCATAGTCTCTACTACACGGGGGTCACATGGCGTAGTAGCGTTATTGTCGAGATAGATTTTTTTCAATGCCATTAATAATTCGTTATTCTTATTTAGATTTAATCCAATTGCAAAGGTAACACAAATAGATTCAATTGGTTTGGCTGTAAAGACAATTATTTTAACAAATAAATAAATAATTTTTGTCTGCTCGAGTAACTGCGAGAGTTAACCGACTGAGAAAGATAAATGATAGAAATTTAAAGGAGTTTTTATTTTTTATAAATTTTTCTTGCGGAGAAATACCCAACTGAGTAAATAAATATTTTGATAACACGGACACCCATTTGTTAACAAAAACATAAATCCAGATTCCGCATGTTTCATTCTCCACAGTGCCGCATCGAACCCTTACAACATCTAAACTAAACACCATCAAATGAAACAGATTCTGGATTCTGCATGTAACTTTCCGTTCATCAAAAAATCTAAAGCCATGGATTTCTTAACTTGGAAATTTAAAGTCGTCTGGGCCGTTGCCATCCTTTTCTCGACCACTAGCTTGCTTTCTTTTGCAGCACTTAGCAAGAACACTTCAGCAGCTGAGGGCAATTTTGACTTTTTTCAATTCTTCATGGGAAACCCACAAAGCCATGACATTAACCTATTATTTTACAACATGGAATTTGATTACGACAAAGCTTGGAAGGAAATTTTAAAATTGGAGACCGAAGGTTTGCCCAAATCGGCCCTTGAGAAAACCATTGAATTATTGGAAAATGCGAGAAAAGAGGGTAAACACGACCACCTTATAAAAGCACTTATTTATAAAGGGAAATACGAAAGCCAACTGGAAGAAGATGGCTTGGTCAATGCCATTTACAAGATGCAGCAGGAATTGGAACATTCTGAATTCCCGGTGAAACCAATCCTCCAATCCATGTTGGCAGAGATGTATATTAAGTATTTGGATCAGAACCGCTGGCAATTCCAGAACCGAACCCAAACAGTTGAATTCAAGAATGAGGATATCCGTACTTGGGCAATGGAACAATTGACGAAAGAATCCTCAAAGTACTATTGGGCTTCCCTCGCAGACAAAGAATTGAAAAGCTCCTCAATTGACGATTTCAAAATACTATTAGAGGAAGGCAGGAACGATGTAGGTCTCCGCCCTACTCTTTATGATTTTCTGGCCCATCGTGCGATTGACCATTTTGTTAATGAGCGGAACTACCTCACGCAGCCCGCCTATAAATTTGAAATTGCAGATGAAAAGGCATTTGCCCCAGTTACGGGTTTTATAAAATGGCAGATCAGCACCAAAGACACTTCCTCACAAAAATACCAGACGCTTTTGTTGTTTCAAGACCTGCTGCGTTTCCGCTCGTCCGAGAAGCGGTTGCAGTCCCCGTCGTTGTTGGATGCCGATTTGAAACGGCTCCGTTTTGTCTATTCCAATTCCATCAACAAAACAAAAGACAGCCTTTACCTCGCTGCACTGGAAAACCTTTCACATATATATATAGGTAGCGCTAGCGTGGCCGAAATCAACTACGCCATTGCCCAGCACTACCACAACAAAGGAAAGGGCTATCAGCCGCCAGCCTTTGGGAAGCCCGACCTAGACGATCGAAAATCGCTTTGGAAAAATGCACACGACATTGCCCAACAGGTAATCAAAGAATTTCCGAACAGCGTGGCAGCCAGCAAATGCCGTTCACTGCTAAACCAAATATTGGGAAAAGAAATGAGGATGCAAGCCGAAATGGTCAACCTGCCCAATCAGCCATTCCTGACCAAGCTGACCTACCGGAATTTGGAAAAAGTCAATTTTAAAGTCATCCCGTTCACCCAAAGCGACCGGAAAAAATTCGAGCAATTGCGTAGTGAGTTAAGTTGGCAGGAGAAATCCGTTGCTTTCTTTAACAAGCGCAAAGCCTCAGAATCATGGTCAGTTAATCTGCCAAACGATGGCGACTTTCACCGCCATTCAGTCGAGATTAAAGTAAACCCACAACGTCTCGGCCTTTATGCCATTGTCATTTCGGAAAACGAAGATTTTGAGAGCGGGAAAGGTACAGTGGGTTATTTGTTTGCCCATGTTTCCAATCTGGGTTATTGGGAGCGGAAAGACAATGGAACCGGAAGTGAATTTGTAATATTCGACAGGAAGAGCGGAATACCGATAAAAGGGGCAACCGTTGAGTTCTGGACGCAAACCTATAATTCCATTTTCAGGAAATACGAAAAGAAAAAAAGTGACACTCAGGTTTCAGATATTGATGGTTTTGTAAAACGGAATATAGAAAGAAGGGAAGACCGTAATTTTAATATATTAATAAAAAAAGATAATGACGAACTGATTATAGATAAAACTTTTTACAACGACTATTACAGCAACGACCCGCAGCCGTACCAACAAACCCAGTTTTTCCTCGACCGTAGCATTTACCGCCCTGGGCAAACGGTTTATTTCAAAGGCATTGCACTAAGTTTTGATGAAAAGCGGATGCCCACCATTTTGAAAAATAAAAACGTCACGGTAACATTCAAGGATGCCAATTATCAGGAAGTTTCCAAACTTGAATTGCGGAGCAACGAGTACGGCACTTTCAATGGGCAGTTCGTTGCGCCGAGGGGTGGGCTTTTGGGCAATATGCAGTTGGTGTCGAGTATCGGTGGCAATGTCAAATCTTTCCGGGTAGAGGAGTACAAGCGTCCAAAGTTTGAGGTCGAATTTGACCCGATCAAAGAAAGCTACCGACTGAACGACCAAGTGAAAGTAACGGGAAAGGCGACTGCTTATGCCGGCAACCAAATTGATGGTGCCGAAGTAATCTGGCGTGCGGTACGGCAGACCCGTTTCCCATGGTATCGGTGGCGTTGGGGAAGGATGCCCTGGAACGGTGAAACAATGGAAATCTCCAACGGCACAGCCAAAACGGATGAAAACGGCCAATTCAAAATTGAATTTCCAGCCTTGCCCGACCGTAAAATTCCAGCGAAAAACAAACCCGAATTCAGCTATACCATATACGCGGATGTGACCGATATTACTGGCGAGACACGCAGCCGCCAGACTTATGTCAAAGTTGGCTACATCGCCTTGCAAGTGGATATTCCAATAGCCGCACAAGCCAATGTGAACAGTTTGAAAAAACTGGACTTGGTGACCAAAAACCTCAATGGAGAATTTGAACCTGCCAAGGGAACCATTAAAATTGAACTGTTAGAATCTAATGGCCAAATCTATGTTGATCGTTTCTGGGAAGCTGCCGACAGGCGCTCAATGCCCGAATCGGAATTCAAAAAAGACTTCCCCCAATTTGCTTGGAACAGGGAAAACGAGCCACAAACCTGGAAAGTGGAAAGGACAGTTTTGGATCAAAAATTTGACACGGAAAAATCCACGGAAGTCATTTTACCAAAATCAAAACTCAACCCTGGCTGGTATGCGGTCACGTTGAATACCGAGGACAAATACGGGGAAAAAGTTGAGTTGAAAAAACACTTTAGCTTGTTCGACCTCAGCAGCAAAAACCTGCCTTCCCCTGCCCTACTCTGGCATTATTTGGAAAACAAACCCTACCAGCCCGGCGTTGTGGCTGAGAGCTATTTTGGAAGTAGCCGGAAGCAGCAGCCCGTATTGCTCGAATATGAAAAAGATGGTAAAACACTCGATCGTAAATGGTTGACAGTCAAGGATGTACAATCCAATAATTATCTGGTGAAAGAAAGCGACCGAGGAAATGTCAGCTATCTCTTTTCGTATGCCGGCCTGAACCGCTCATTCAACCATACGCAGACAATCGTAGTGCCTTGGAGCAATAAAGAACTGACCATCGAGTATGGTACTTTCAGGGATAAATTACTGCCCGGCCAAGAGGAGGAATGGACTGTCAAAATTAAAGGGCCAAAAGGCGAAAAGGTCGCTGCCGAAATGGTTGCTGGCATGTACGATGCTTCCCTGGATGCCTTTGCCCGCAACGATTGGGGATTGAATGTTTTCCCATCAAATTGGACGAGGGTGAGATATAACGGTGGAACGTTTATGGCAACCAACCAGCGTAACATCTTCCAGCACCAGGCCCCTATAATTGGCGGGAACAATTTGTGGCTGGAATACGATAAACTGAATTGGTTTAATTGGCATTTTGATAGTTATCAAGGGGCCTTGTCGGAGGTTTCGGTAACTGCCCTTAAGTCAACCAGATCGTATGATATGTCAGCTCCAGCCGAAAGTCTTGAAATCAGAGGAAGCCGACAGAAAGCTGACAATTACTTTGTAGACGGCGTAAAGGTGGAAGGAAGGATGATTCCTAAACAGGAATCGGATAACAGCGTTATCGATTTGGAAAGTGATCCAGCCCCAGTCCAAATCCGCACCAACCTTAACGAAACAGTCTTTTTCTTCCCCCAGCTGATGACCGATGCTGAGGGCAATATTTTGATAAAATTCAAAATGAACGAAGCGCTGACCAAGTGGAGATTTCTCGGCCTGGCGCATACGGAAGATTTAAAAGTAGGAATCACTCAGAAAGAAATTGTCACTCAAAAAGAAATGATGGTCGTGCCTAACCCGCCCCGTTTTTTCAGGGAAAACGACGAAATAGAATTCACCGCCAAAGTGGTCAACCTCACTGACAAGTCTCTTTCCGGAAATGCCGAACTGCAATTGGTTAACCCGATGAATTCGATGCCCGTTTTCAAGTGGCTCGACAACCCGCAGTTCAACCAAAATTTTACGGTCGCAGCAAATCAAAGTGCCCGGCTCGCCTGGCGGTTCAAAATACCCGATGTGGCAGATGTGCCAGTCATCGAGCATACGGTGGTGGCCGTTGCCGGGGAGTATTCCGACGGGGAAAGAAGTGCCGCCCCCGTGCTTTCCAACCGCATGTTGGTGACGGAGACAAAACCATTGCCAGTGCGTGGCCATGAGACTAAAGGATTTGTTTTTGAGTCATTGAAAAAAAATAATTCCTCCACGTTGCGCCACCAGGGCCTGACACTTGAATTTACTCAGAACCCAGCATGGTATGCCGTGCAGGCATTGCCGTATTTGATGGAATATCCTTATGAATGCACGGAGCAGGTATTCAGTCGTTACTATGCCAACAGTTTGGCTACCTCCGTTTCCAATTCCCATCCTAAGATCAAATCGGTTTTTGATAAATGGCGGGACTACGAACCCGATGCGCTGCTCAGTAATTTATCGAAAAACCAAAAACTCAAAACTGCCCTTTTGGAGGAGACGCCCTGGGTGCTGAACGCCCAGAGTGAGGAGCAACAAAAACAGAACATCGGCCTGTTGTTCGACCTCAACCGCATGGCTTACGAGCAGGAAGCGTCATTGAAAAAACTGCAAGACCGCCAAATGCCTGGCGGTGGGTGGGCCTGGTTTCCAGGAGGACGTGACAGTTGGTACATCACACAGTATTTGGTGGAAGGGCTCGGCCATTTGCAAAAGCTGAATGTGGATGACATTCAAGAAAACCCTGCTACCTGGCAGATGGTGCAGAAAGCAGTAAAATACTGCGACGACCGCATGGTGGAACAATACGAGGAGCTGGAACGCTTGGTGAAAGAAGGAAAGACCAGTTGGGAAAGCGACCACCTCAATTACATGGCTGCCCATTTTCTCTACACAAGGTCTTTCTTTTTGGAAAATAAATCTGCACAGGCCAGTACCGGCACTATTGGAGACGATGAAAGGCAACTCATTTCCCTGCAAGGCAAAGTCAAACAAGTTCATGATTACTATCTCGGGCAGGCCGAAAAATATTGGCTGAAAAAAAACATTTATACGGAGGGAATGCTCTCGCTGGCCATGTTCCGAAATGGAAATGTGGAAGCTGCCCGAAAAGTCATACGTTCCTTGAAAGAGCACTCCCTGTACCATGAGGAACTCGGCATGTACTGGAAATATCCCGTTGGCTGGTGGTGGTACCAAGCCCCAATCGAAACCCATTCCTTGATGATCGAAGCTTTCAGCGACATCGCAGATGACCCAAAAGCCGTGGAGGACTTGAAAGTCTGGCTGTTAAAAAACAAACAGACAACCCATTGGAAAACCACCAAAGCTACTGCCAACGCTGTTTATGCTTTATTGAGCAATGGCGACAAGCTGCCTGCCGGCGAGGCAGGTTGGCTGCTCGACAACCAGCCCCTGAGCATTTCTTTCGTTGGTGCAAATGCAACAGCTACCGACCAATGGAACAACGAACTGGCACGTGCCCAGAGCCATGCCGAAGCAGGTACTGGTTATTTCAAATCCCACTTTGATGGTGAGGAGGTTAGCAGCGAAATGGGCGAAATCCAGATCACCAACCCCAACAATGTGGTTGCATGGGGCGCTATGTACTGGCAATATTTTGAACAATTGGATAAGATAACCACCTTCGAGGAAACGCCACTAACAATCAAAAAGCAATTGTTCAGGGTGGAAAATTCTGACAGAGGAGAAATCATCCGTCCGGTCGAGGAGGACGATGTGCTAAAAGTTGGCGAAAAACTAAAAGTACGCATCGTACTGCGTGTTGACAGGGATATGGAATACGTCCATATGAAAGATATGCGGGCCAGCGGGTTTGAACCGATGAACGTTTTGAGCCAATATAAATGGCAAGGCGGACTTGGTTATTATGAGAGTACCCGCGACGCTGCCACCAATTTCTTCTTTTCATGGCTGCCAAAAGGGACCCATGTTTTTGAATATCCGTTGAGGGTCCAGCTCAATGGATATTTCTCAAATGGGATCACGACTGTTCAATGCATGTATGCGCCAGAGTTTACAAGTCATTCGGAAGGGGTGCGGGTGAAAGTTGGGGAATGATAGTAAAGGCGTGTAGCACCTATTGGTAAAAACAAAAGCGACGCTTTTAATTTGCTGAGATTATTGAGGATCACCTCAACAAGGTAACATCTCCTCTCAGCGGTGACATTGGATTTGCACTGCCAGGTATTTGATAGACAACGGAATATATATAGACATCGGAAGCGGCGGGGTCACCATTCAAATTACCGTCCCAACCAGATGTCCCGTTTTCATTTTCGTAAACCAATTTCCCCCAGCGATTCCAAACCCTGAATTCCAGAATATCGACAGGGATAAGCGAAACAATGGTGAAATTATCATTGTCGCCATCGCCATTTGGTGTAAACACATTTGGTAATTCAACAGGGTTGTTCAATAACATTTCAGGCAAACTAAGATTATCATCACAACCATCAGCATTGATAACCACAACTTGGAAACTTGCATCAACATTTTCAACAATTTCGGGAAGGAACAAAGTGCCAGAAGATGGCGAATTGGTGATCGCCAAAGTATCGCCATTCAATAACCAAATGTAAGTGGCCCCATTTAATGGCGGAGTAGTCGAAGTGATGATTTCAATTTCTTCTCCTTCATACAAACCTTCCAGCGTATCAGCTTGTGATTGAATGATCCCAATGGTATCCACCGAGAACCCATCTATCACAAACAATCCAGCAGTTGCTGAGGCCGAGCATCCATTATCGTCTTCTCCAGTGACCACATAAGCTTGGGTGGAGCAACTGGACACCGTTAATGTTGGGCCTGTTGCTATTGGATCCGTACTTCCTGAAAGAGTCCAAGTGTAATTTAGTCCATCCACATTGGCAGAAGCAGTAAATGTGGACGATCCACCAGCAATTATAGTATCAACAGCTGGGGTCACCGAAACCGTAAATTCATCTACCACCAACTGCACTGTGGCAGTTTGCTCGCAGCCATTGAAATCGGTCGCAGTTACCGTATATTCATGAGAATTACATTCTTCAACAGTTAAGGTTTCTCCATTTCCAACCACATTGCCAGCTTCATCAGTCCAAACAAAGTCAATTCCAGCAACTGTTGCTTCGGCTGTGAATGTTACTGGTTGGCCTTGCAGCGCCGCAGCAGTTGGTGGTGTGGCAGTGATAGTGTATGCTGGTGCCACTTCTACAAGGATGGAGCTTGTATTTGTAAAACAACCATCATTAACCTCTACCGTGAAAGTAGCTGTTTCAGGAGGGTTTACCGTAATCATTTGTCCTGTCGGTGTATTTGGATTCAAATCATTAGACCACTGGAAGTTATAGTTTCCAATGGCTGGATCAACAACAACCGACAAACTAGTAGGATCGCCAGGGCAAGCCACACCCACAGGTTCTATACTAACTGAAAAATCTTGTGAGACAACAATAGTTATTTCAGTTTCCAGTGTACAATCAGCCATAGTTGCCGTCAGGAAATAAGTAGTCGTCTGAGGCGGAGTGACAATTGGCTGTGCATCATTTGTTGTCAAACTGCCATCAGAAGAAGTCCAAGAGTAGGTTGCGCCAGGAATATTCAAAGCGTTTAATTGCACAGACTGGCCAGCACAGATAAATCCAGGGCCTGGAAATTGAAATAAAGTCGCAGGTACGATCAAGGTAGCTGAAGCGCCAACCGGGCAGCCCTCGAACTCAGCTTGTACTTGATAAGTTGTTGTTACAGAAGGAGATGCGATTGGGTTTGGACAGTCTGTACAACTCAATCCATCAGGTGGCATCCACGTAAATTCAGTCAACTCAGGTGGCCCGTCAATGGTGAATTGAACAGATTCTCCCTGACAGATGGTATCTAATTCAGGCATCACGGACATTTCCACTACCGGCGTCACATTTATTAAAATCGAATCTACCGAAACACAAGCACCAACAGTGGTCGTCCTTATGTATGTAAATGTTTCAACTGCTAAAATGACCAAGTTCAAGAAACTATCTGGTGTTTGCGCACCAGGCAATTGACCTTCCCACATCAGGTCGATGCCAGGAAAATGTGCCGGTTCATAAGTCGGCGATAAAAGAAAGACTTCTTCCCCAATACAATAACTTGGTTTGGCCGGATCCGCCATAATACTCAATTCTGGCAGGGAATCTATCCTAACAAAAACAGAATCAATGACTTGGCAATTGGCTGTTTCAAGAATATTATAATACCAATTAGAAATAGGTGGAAACACAATTACCTCTTCTGGACTGATTTCTATCAAAAACTCATTAGGCGTCCAAGTAACCCCCACCCCACCAGTGGTGTTGATGGAAGTCAAAGTCACTGAATCACCGACACAAACAAAAGTAGTATCTGGATTTTGGATTTCAATATCAACAGGAATGACTTCAATGGTTATCGTGGAAGTATCAGCACATACATTATCTCCATCGCCAGCCGTGGCAATCAAGGTATAAGTGGTGGTTTCTTCAGGCGTAGCGATAGGCCCTGAAACATCTGCCGAAGGCGTAAGGTAAATATCAGGCGTCCATTCGTAAGTTGTGGAGTTAGAGATGATATCTGCTCCAAGATCAACACTAAAATTCTGGCAAATAATGGTATCGTTCGTTAAGGCTGGAAAATCAAATGGTACCCAATTTATATTGATGCCATCTGACGCTGTACAACCACCTTCTTCAACAGTAACGTTTAAGAAATCAACACCAAACCCAGGGTCTACGATAACCTGCTCTGGATTCGATGGATCGTCCAATACGGAAAATGAAGTCCAGTTTAATCCAGCATCATTGACGTTGTTTTCGGCAAACAGCGTAACCGTCTCCCCAGCACATATCTGTAATGCATCTACATCAGGAAGAATATTCAACTCAAGATCGATAACATTCAAATAAATGGAGTCAATGTCTGTGCATCCACCCAAAGTTCCTTCCACCGTTATCCACTGACTTGTTTGAGTGCAAACAATGGTTTCAGCAGCAGTTGGATCGTTGAAAAGTGAATCGGGCATCCAGCTATAAGTATCAGCCCCGGAAACTTCAAGCGGAATACAACCGGCGGTTGCACAGATAATAGCAGTATCAATGGTTTCTAATATTTCAACATTTACATTGTCAAAAATCTCAATAATGATAGTTGAAACGACAATTGAGCCACAGCCAAAGTCCCTCACCAATTGAATTTCAATGGTATCAGTTCCCTCAACTATATTATCAGTCAAAGCAATGATCGAAAATGTAAATATTTCGGTACCTGTTTCAAAAGTAACTGTCGAAGGAATTGTCAAATCATAATCAACTCCAAGTTCCGCATTACCAGCAATGACAATACTATAAGTCTGGGGAGAACTGATCGGGTTGCCGAAACTGATAACAACTTCATCTGGCACGTTGACGCATTCTTCTACCAAATAATCAATACCCGATTGATAATTGACACCAATTTCAGGTGTTCCACTATTTATTTTGGAAACAAAAACGCCAGAGTCAAAACTACTATCGCCCCGATCAGCAATTGCAAATTTCAACTTATACGTTTCACAGGGAATAGTTGGGACAACTGCGGTCAGGCTTTTTTTAATGCCAAGCGTGTCAGAAGTAAGCCCGTCATACACTATGGATTGATTCAATTCATTGTCCCGGTAATATGGCCAGTTTGAACTATGGTTGACACTATTGATTTGAATAAATGTGCCATCTGGTAATGTTGCCACATTAAGTTGATCACTGATATTTGGATCACCAACGATACCGGGGCCTGAGACTAGAAAGGCAAAAATGTCATTGAAAGTACTGTTCACAAATTCAGGGTATTCCTCAGAACCAAAAACGTATTCAAAGGTCAATTCCTCCGAAGCTGCAAGGACGTCCAGCTCGACAATACAAGCATCCTGTGACTGAGAACCATTTCCGCTAATTGTGGACAAGTAGTTTAAATCATCATCAGATTGATTTATTCCACCAAAAAAAGCAGCAGAAAAATCACTTGCTGGAGCTGGAATATTCTCTACTGCTCCACTTGACAAAACCAACCCTTTATCCATACTCAGATCAGTATCATCTGTGACTGTAAATGTCCCAACCTGTCCTTGAGCACAATCCACATTAACCAATGAAATAAGGGTTTGTCCGGAAATGACTGATGAAACAATATCATCTGGTGTGGCATCTGCATCAACAATCATTTCGGGGATTTCCAATTCACTACAATCTTCGGGTAGGCATTGCCAAGATCCTAAAAAGCCCTCAAAGGTAACATTGGCATCCGACTGAAACTGAACAGTGAGGCAACCACTGGAGGCGACTACAGAATAGCAAACGCCTCCATAATTAGGTGTAAAAGTCCCTGAACCATCTATTGTTCCAAGTGGTGGGGAAGATGAATCTGGGCCATCGAAGAAAGAAATTTGATCTGCTCCAAATTCTATATTATAATAATTCATTTCAAATAGGATACATCCATGCGGGTCGGTGGGACAAATAGTGAAATCAAAATTTTCGTCGTTTCCATAGTCACCAGTTTCACCACCAGAATCAGTCAATATTCCAGAACATTCATTCGAGCCGCCATCATCAACTGTATTTACCGGAGGCTTTTGGGTAACACACAACTTAAATGCACCTTCATTGGGTGTGCCGGAAGAAGACCAATCGTTTATCCTCAAAAAATAAGTGATGCCTGGCGTTAGCCCAATCAAGTCAACTAAAACGGAAGATTCTCCAGCCACTGCCGAAACGCAATCCAACAACTGCAAGCCATCAAATTCACAATCTCCACGATATACTGCGATCTGCGGGTTTACTATTGAGGCCAACCCAAGGTTTGGATCTGGGCAACCGATTACTTCAACCCGGTAATCCAAAATGGTGTCAACTGCGTCAAACGAAAACCAAACATCGCGGTCTGGAACACCGACATAACAATTAGGGAAATTATCAAATCCAATATTGCTTTCAGTTGCACCAACATTATTGTAAAGTGTTGAGTCACAGCTTGGTGCATCGCCTAAATGAACAATGCCTGCACAATCATCATTGGCAGGCTGGGCAAACAACCCAATAGAGAGCAATAGAAAAAATGAAGCTAAAATTTGTTTCATAATAAATTTTTATCTGGTTTGGATTCTGCTCCTGCATAGAGGAGCTATACAGACCGTGCGAAGTTACATTCTTTTGATCGCCAAAAATATGAATGCTGCTCAAAACCGTGTCGTTTGAGCAGCATTTTATTGAAAAGATTCCTTTTACGCAATTGACGCTATGTGTAGGTTTGGCCTTTTAGGAATTCAATATTTATTTGGCCACTTGCCTCTCGAATCCTACACTACCTAAGTAGAGTAACATCACCATTTTCAGAATAAACATTACTCCCTCCAGCAATCGAATATAGCAATTTATAAATGTACACATCGGAAGCTGCTGCTTCATCATCAAGTGTACCATCCCACGAACCGTCCCCTTCTTTTCCTTCAAACACCAACTTCCCCCACCTGTTCCAAACCATCAGCTCCACAACGTCAATTGGGACGAGTGATACAGCGGAGAAAACGTCATTGGTGCCATCTCCATTGGGTGTAAACACATTGGGCACTTCAACTGGGTTGTTCAACACCAAAATTGTTGTATCCAATGATTGGCTGCAGCCACTGTTACCCGTAACCACAACACTCAGTGTAACCTCTTGCATATCAATATCTTGAGGTAATTCAGGCACATTAAAAGCACCGCTATTTGGAGAGTTGGCCGAGGCGATAAGCACCCCATCAATGAACCATTCATAAGTAGCTCCAGGAACTGGGTCTGGCGAAGTGTCAGGGGTTGATGAGAGAACTTCACCTTCGTAAATGCTTGCCAAGGTATCGGTCTGAAGCAAGTTAATGGTATCAAGGGTGAAACTTGAAATAACAGTAACCAAAACAGTATCAAATTGAGATGGGCAGCCATTGGGGTGAATGGCTTCAACAACGTAAGATTCCGTGTTACAAGGTGAAACAGAAACACTCCCCCCCGCACCGATCATTTCTCCTGTGCTTCCTTCCGACCATTCAAAAGTGACTTCTGATAAGTCAGCAGAGACAGTTAAATTCACCGTCTCTCCCCCATTAATAGTTTGGTCGTTAGAAGTAGTTAAAGTAAAGTCATTATAAATATCCACTTGGATTGAACCTTGGTGCGTAAAACAAGGTACAGGGTCTGAAGCTGTTACAAAAAAGGTATTCGAACTGCCAGGCGCCAAAGTGTTCGATGGAATATTTGGTGAAATTTGATTGCCGTTTACATCCGTCCAAATAAAGGTGACATTCGGGCTGGAAGAAGTTGCGTCAAGAACAATCGTTTCATCCCAGCATGCAGCAATATCCGCTCCGACGGTAAGCATAAAATCCTCCTGAACACTAATTGTTATTTGATCTGTGATAGCTGGACAGACACCATTATCAATCACCAGGGTATAAGTGGTGGTGGTGGTTGGTGAAACTTCTGGCTGTGCATCGTTACTCAATATGGACCCATCTTCATTCAACCACTCATAATTTGCATTTGGATCGACAACTGTATTCAGCTCAATACTACTCCCCAAACAAATAAATGGCATTCCAGGAAATGAATAAACAGGAGGAGGCAGAACTTCAACAGTCACTTGAGCAAAGGAGGGACACCCCATAAATTCAGCCTGCACTTGATAGGTGATCGTGGCTGGCGGAGTTGCAGTTGGGTCTGTGCAATCTACACAGCTCAACCCAACTTCTGGCGACCATTCCCACGAGTCAATTGGCTGATCTGCAGTAGCCAATAAATCTACTGATTCGCCAGGGCAAACAATTGGGCTTTCAGGTGTTACGGTTATTTCGGCAACGGGAATAACAACAATTTCAATCGTGTCAAAATTAACGCAAGCGTTGTTGACCGTTTCACGGATATAAGTTTCAGTTGCGATTGCACTAACTGCCAAATTATACAAACTATCAGGAGAAACCGCCCCAGTACTTGGCGTCCATTGGAACATAATATCAGGGAAGAAAGCCAATTCGTAATTTGGTGAAACCAGCGAAACGATCTCCCCTTCACAATAGGTTTCTTTTGCGGGAATGGCTTCAATGTCCATCATGGTCGGAAGTGAATCCACTCTGATATACACTGAATCCACCACGGTGCAAATGCCCACTTCTAAAGTCGCAAAATACCAAGTTGAAACCGTTGGATTGACAGTTACGTTTTCTGCATCAACCTGAATCAAAGAATCTGTCGGCGACCAGGTCAGGCCAATGCCATTTGTACTTGAGTTCGCTAAAATATTTGCGCTTTCCCCCAAACAGATATAAATCGTATCGGGCGAAATGTCAACATCAGCTGGCAAAACAGTCAATGTAACTGATTCACTTTCAGTGCATAAGCCATTTACACTCGTAGCTGTCAAAGTATAAGTTGTTGTCTGATCGGGTGAAGCGATTGCATCTGAAACGGCATCATTGTCCAACCCAGTGTTGGGCGTCCACTCGAAAGTAGTCGAACTATTTGCAACTTCGGCAGCCAGTTGAATACTTGAATTTTGACAAATAATACTATCTGTAGCCACCCAACTTGGAAACTCAAATGGTTCCACATTGATTGTTATTTCATCGCTTGCAGCACAACCGCCGGCAGCGGTTACTGTGGCCGTATAGGTTGTTGTTGCAATCGGTTGGGCATTAGTCAGTGGGTTTGATGGGTTCTCAAGGCCCGATTCTGGCGACCAGGAAAATCCTGAATTGCTGACATTGTTCACTGCTTCTAATAGTACGGTTTCACCTTCGCAAATGTCGAGTGGCCCTGAAGGCGAGATATTTAATTGCGGTGAAATAACTTGTAAAAAAACCTCATCCGTGTTGGAACAAGTACCCAGTGATCCAGTAACGGAAACGGATTGGCTGGTCATCACGGTAACTTGCGGATTTGCACTGTTTGGGTTGTTGAACAAGGAAGCGGGCGTCCAATTATAAGTTGCCCCACCTGTAACTTCAAGGTCGGTTGTAAAAATACCATCACAGACAAAAACAGTGTCGCTGTCTGTTAGGATGTTTACTTCCAATTCGTCTTTGATCTCAATTATTATGGAAGAAAGTGTGACCTCGCCACAGCCAAAATTGCTCGTAAGTGATATTTCAATGGTTTCCGTTCCTTCTGCCAAAGCATCTGATATTACACTGATTGGAAAGCTAACCTGGGTTTGCCCCGCTGGAATAATTAAGGTGCCAGCGATATTCAAAAGGTAATCATCTCCTAAAGTAGCCGTTCCTCCAAGTGTTACATTAAACATGGAAGCAATTGGAAGTGGATTTGTCAAGTTGATGGTCAAATTACTTGGCGTACTGGTGCAGCCTTCCACCAGGTAATCAATTCCAGTATTGAACTCCATATCAGTAAAAGGTAAACCCTCACTTGATGATTGGATAAATAGACCAGAGTCGTCATTATCGTCGGTGTCACCAATTGCTATTTTCACGTGGTAAGTCGCACATGGATTGACATTCCGTGCTGCCTGAAGGGTTTTTGATTCACCCAAAAAACCAGAAGTCAGGCCGTTGTACACAATGTTTTCGCTATTGAGGTTATTCCTGAAATACTCCCAATTGGTGGAAGCATTCACCCGCTGTATTTGCACAAGCTGAGTATTATTTGTACCAGGAACCCAAGCGAGGTTTTGCTGACCATTCAACCCTGGCAACCCAGCAATGCCTGGTCCTGAAATCAAAACGGCCATCAGATCATCTGAAAATATTGAAAAATCATCTTCATATTCATCAGACCCAAACACATAATCAAACCCTATCCTATTGGTCTTTGCAAAAATATCCATTTCGACGAAACAGACATCCGATGTGCCAAAACTTCCTCCCAAGCCAAAGACCTGGTCCAAAAAATCAAGATCAGGGTCACCTCCATTATTAATAGCATTATCAGCATGGAAACTGGCTGGGTTGGCAACTTCATCAGCAGCTCCTGTGGTCAATAAAAGGCCATCATTCAAACCCAGTGAGGTCTCATCGCCCTGCTGGAAAAGTCCATACGCATTGCCATCACAAAATATATTCGTAACCGTAATATCGAAAAAAGGGCTTTGCAACGCGTTTTCAATAGCTGCGGCATCAGACCCAATATCAATATTGAGATTTCCTGCATCAGGACAATCATTGGTGCATTCCCATGTGCCGGCAAACCCTTCAAAAGTTCCATTTCCATTTGATGAGAATTCAACAGTAAGGCATCCACTTGATGCCACTACTTCGTAACAAACACCTCCCAAATTTCCACCATTTGCCAAAATCGAACCATCAGAAATCATTGAGATCACAGGACTGCTTGTATCAGGGCCGTCATAAAAATTCAGGTTATCGCCGCCGTTCTGGATATTGAATTGACTAAGCGTGAAAATCAAGCATTCATGTGGGTCAGCTGGGCAAATGGTAAATACATGGTTTTCATTGTTTCCATAATCCCCATTTGCTCCCCCTGTGTCGAAAAGCGTTCCATTGCAAAGGTCGCTTCCAGTTTGATCTACGGTAAATTCCGTTTGAATAAATTCTTGAATACACAATTCAAATGCCCCCCAGTTTGGGCTTGCAGTTGGTGACCAATCATTTATTCTTATAAAATAAGTAATACCAGGTGTGAGACCAGTAATGTTGATAGAGACATCCTCCTGGCCATCGGCGGAAGTAGCACAGTCCAAAAACACCATTTCGTCAAATCCGCAATCTCCCCTATATAGTGCCATTTGTGGATTTGAAATGGAAGATGCCCCTGACCCATTGAGCGTTATTTCATAATTTAAGACCGCCGCAGAGGCAACGAAAGAAAACCACACATCCCGCTGGGGGGTACCATTAAAACAAGGTGGGAAATTGTCGTTACCGATGTCGCTCTCCGTGGCATTTTCATTGGTATAGATTGACGGGGCTGGGCAGATTGGCGCTTCACCCAATTCAATGATGCCCGTACAATCGTCGTTTAAAGGTTGCGTAATGCCAGTACAGATTGCAATGGCTACTACAAGCAGCGTAAATATTTGTTTCATAAAAAGATAATGACTGGGTTTGATAGGTTCTGGGATTCTCGTTCCGGATGTTTGGTTGGGGGTTTAGGCATAAGTGGAACTTCTTTTTCTCCTATCCTCCAAGTGCTGCCAAACCAATAACTAAAAATCCAGAACCAGAAACCTGAAGTTCTTACAAAGCGTCAAATTTAGACCCTTGAATCATTTTACCTGAATAAATGCAAATAATTCCTGTCATTTGCGAGGCATTATCCATTTTTGCCAAAAGTATGAGGCCGTAGAATCCTTGCTATCGCAATTTCTCATTAGGCTCTTTGAGCAAAATTTGCATATAGACTGACAAGAAATTGAACTAAAACTGCCTTTTCCCAAATATTTGAAAAATAGAAAGTACCTTTCCTACTTGAAATATTTCTTCATAAAATTTCCAACAATGAAACAATACTTTTATTACCTGACTACTGGCGCATTTCTTTTCACCTTTATGGGATTGAATGCTCAAACCATGACTTTTTCGCCTGAAAAAGCAAAACCTGGAGACAAGATTACCCTAAAATATGACCCTGCTGGATCTGCACTCGCAGATGCGGAAAACATCGAAATCACTGCCTATCTTTTTGAAGATGGGAAATTAATGGCGCATGATGTTGAATTGACTGCCTACGATAACCTTTTTACTGGGTCAATCATGACAACTGCCAATACTGCGGCTACGTTGTTTTCAGTAAAAAGCATGGATGGGGAAATTACAGATGGCAACAACGACAAAGGTTACAAGGTGCTTTCCGTTACTGCTGATGGCAAACCTGTACAGGGGGCGCTTGCTGCCAAAGCCCGCATTTATGGGACTTATTATCGTTACGCAGGCATTGACATGAACCGTGAAAAAGCCTTCAAATTAATAAAAAGGGAATTCGAGTATTATCCTGATTCAAGAGTAGATGTTGGCCAACTTGTGTTTTATGCATCCCTTGCCAAAAGACTCAAAAACGATGAGGCTATTACTGAAGTAAAAAATGAAATGTTTGCCATTGCAAATAATAAATCGGCTTCAGAAGAGAAGTTGAACTTGGCAAACACCTTTGCCAATATATTTGAAAATGAAGAATTGGCTGGTTCATTGAAATCGACCATCTTGGAAAAACATCCTGATGGCAAAATAGCTCAACGGGAAGTACGGAATGAATTCAGAGGAATAAAAGAATTGGTTGATCAACTCGCATTCGTTGATTCTTATAAAAAAAGATTTGGTAATTCTGAATCAATCGAATCTGATCTTAATTATTTCAATTCTTCCATTGCTTCCAATTATGCAAACCAGGAAGATTGGGAAAATTATGATAAATACTTGTCCATGATCTCCGACCCTGTCCGACAGGCTGGAGCGCTGAACAATGTAGCTTGGAAACTTTCTGGTGAAAGCTTGGATGCGGAGGCTCCGCTTGCAAAAAAAGGATACGCTCTTTCCAAAAAATCCCTGGAATTGTTGAAAGCAGAAATGGCTGGAAATAGTGAGACCAAGCCCTACCAGTTCTCGAATAAACAATGGAACAAAAACCTCAAAAGTTCTTATGGAATGTATGCTGATACCTATGCCCTACTCGCTTATAAAACGGGTGATCATAACGGTGCTTTGGAATACCAGCAAATTGCCTGCGACCAAAATAAATTTGCCGATGGTGAAATGACAGAACGCTATTCAATTTACTATGAAAAGGTAAATGGTTCGGCCAAAACGGAAAAGTTGTTGGCAAATTTCATAGCTGATGGCAATGCTACCTCAAACATGAAAGCAAGGCACAAAGAACTGTTTATTGAAGGCAATACCATTGAAAGTGCTTACGATAAGTATTTGGTGCAACTTGAAAAAGCTGCCATCGAAAAAATGCGGGAAGAAGTTAAAGAAAAAATGATCGAAGTAGATGCAGCAGGATTTGATCTGGTCAACCTGAATGGCCAGCAAGTTTCACTCGAATCATTACAAGGCAAAGTGGTCGTTGTTGACTTTTGGGCGACTTGGTGCGGGCCATGCAAAGCCTCCTTTCCAGGCATGCAAAGAATGGTTAATAAATACAAAGATGTCGATGACGTGGCATTTGTCTTTATTGATACTTGGGAACGAGGTGAGGAAAAGGAAAAAAATGCTGCTGAATTTATTGAGTCAAAAGAATACACATTTAATGTGCTGATGGACAATGACAATGCAGTTGTAACAGCCTTTGGGGTAAGTGGAATTCCAACAAAATTTGTGGTGGACAAAAAAGGCAAAATCCGTTTCAAAAGTGTCGGTTTTGGTGGTAACGACGACGAGCTGGTCACGGAACTCAGCATGATGATCGAAATGGCTGGCGGCTCTTCAGCTAAAGGCATGACCGGAGCACCTTGATATGAATGAAGAATGCTAAATGCAGAATGAAAAATTAGCCTTGTACGGTTCTGACAATCAGTTATTTAACCTGTCCCGTAGGGACGCAACGTCGGTAACAAAAATGACGATCTTCCGATTCCGTCCCGTAGGGACGTAACATAGGTCGGTAACATTCACATTACGTCCCTACGGGACGAA
>JAJCYI010000109.1 GCA_029263015.1 Saprospiraceae bacterium
CTTGCTTAAAATTTGAAAAAACCAACCAAATCTTATTTGGAATTTGGTCAAATTTGACTACTGATTGTGAAGATTGTTTTGCTTCTATAGACGAAACAATATTTCAAATTGCCGAAATCACGGGTGCGTAACATCAGTTATTAAGTTAGTGAGTTAGTGAGTTAGTGAGTTAGTGAAAAATTAGAGGATTGAAATTTTAAGAAACTGCATGCCAACTCAAAAACTCAGAACTCAGAACTCAGAACTCAAAAACTCGCGATAATGTACCAATCTCTTATCTCACCAGAAGAATTAAATGCATCTTTGAATTCATCCGATTCAGTGATCGTGGATTGTCGATTCTATCTGGCGGATACTTCAAAGGGAAGAACTGAATACAATTTGTATCACATCCCCGGTGCATTTTATGCTCATTTGGACGAAGACCTTTCTGGTGAAATAATCCCCGGTAAAACAGGTCGGCATCCTTTTCCGAAGGTAGATGAGTTTTCAATTAAGTGCAGCACTTGGGGCATCGGACCAAATATCCAAGTGGTAGTTTACGACCAAGGTCATGGTGGAATCGCAGCGCGATTATGGTTTTTGTTGAAATGGCTGGGGCACAAAAATGTAGCCGTACTTGATGGAGGTTGGAAAACTTGGCAATCAATGGGTTACTTTGTCACAAATGAACGCCCTACCCCATCAAGCAAGGTTTTTACGCCCAATCTAAAGTTAGATAAAATCGTTTCCGTTGAGAAAGTCACAGCGTTTTCAAATGACCAGGAATGGATGGTATGTGATTCCCGTGCAGCAGACCGGTACCGGGGTGAAAATGAAACGATCGACCCTGTTGCCGGCCACATCCCAAGAGCTGTTTCGGTCCCATTTACTGGGAACTTGAATGACGACAGTAGGTTTTTGGACAAGCCCAAACTCATAAAAAGGTTTTCAGGATTATTGAAAAATCAACCTTTGGAGAAAACAATATTTTATTGTGGCTCGGGTGTCACTGCCTGTCATAATTTATTGGCACTTCATCACATCGGTTGGGGAGGAGCCATGTTGTATCCTGGCTCTTGGAGCGAATGGATCACTGATGAAGAACGGCCCATCGAAATTGGTGATAGACTTCCGATCAATCGGATTCAATAATTGTTTATTTCCCAATATTCCTCAGTCATACTTACTTTTGTTCCTTATTTTAAAATCACTTTTTGAAAAATGGAAAGACCGATACAGATGGCTTTTCAATTCAAAAAGTCGATGTTTCTAATTTCTTAGCTAAAATGATCGCAGAACCACCAACAAAAGCTTCAGCAGACATCAAACTCAACACCATTGAAGAAGCAATAGCCGCTATAAAAAAAGGTGAAATCATTATCGTGGTTGACGACGAAGACCGGGAAAATGAAGGTGATTTTATATGTGCAGCCGAATGCGTCACACCAGAAATCATCAATTTCATGGCCACCCACGGTCGAGGGCTGATCTGCTCCCCCATCACCGAAGAAAAGGCCAAAGAATTAAAGTTGGATAGGATGGTCGTTGAAAACACCGACTTACATGGAACGGCTTTCACCGTCTCCATTGATTATAGATTAAAAGGGTGTACCACAGGGATTTCGGCCTATGACCGTGCTACCGGCATCAAGGCTTTAATAGATCCTGCGACTAAGGCTGAAGATTACGCAAGGCCAGGCCACATCTTCCCCCTGATCGCCAAAATGGGTGGGGCACTACGCAGAACTGGCCATACCGAAGCAGCCACTGACCTTGCCAAGATGGCCGGATTCAGCCCAATTGGGGTTTTAGTGGAAATCCTCAATTCTGATGGAACCATGGCCCGCCTTCCACAATTGGCAGAAATTGCAAAAAAGTTTGACCTAAAACTCATTACGATCAAGGACCTGGTAGCCTACCGAATGAAAAGGGAGCGCCTCGTAAAAAAAGAGACCAGCCTTGAAATAGACACTCCTTTTGGCAAATTTGAGCTTATCTGTTTCAGGGAAACAAATTCTAATCAACAACATTTAGTGGTAAAAAAAGGTAACTGGAACAAGGATGAAGCAGTTCTTACCAGAGTCCACGCAAGTTCGAACACAGGCGAATTATTCGCAATATTAATGGAGCACACTTCCACGAAGCTTTACAATATTTTGGAAAAAATTGCGGACGAAGGCAAAGGAGTCCTAATTCTTCTGAGATACCAAGAAGAGGAGGGGCTAATGCTAAACATTATGGATGCACTTAATGAACAACAAAGCAATGGAGAAACACTGAATCCTTTCCTAAAAAGGTATTTGGAAACAGAACAAAAGGACATCGGCATAGGGTCCCAAATAATCCATGATCTTGGAATCCGCAAAATCCGCCTACTGACTAACAACCCAAGAAAACGGGTCGGACTTATCGGATATGGCCTGGAAATAGTCGAGAATGTTCCGATTTAATGAACAATGGGAAACGAATAACAAATAATGACACGGTGGCGCTTAGGCTCAGTAATTCCCCTTTGTTCCTTACTCCTTGTTCGTTGTTCATGCTCTCAATATTGCTTCCTGAACTCTTTTGGTGTCAACCCAGTATAGGTTTTAAAATATTTGACAAAATTGGTTGGAGCTTCAAAATGGCACTTAAAAGATATTTCCTTGATGCTCAAAGAAGTGTTCATTAAAAACCTTTTGATCTCAAGCACCAGCATTTTGTTTATATATCTTTTTGCAGGCTGTTCTATGATCTTATATGTTATCCTATTCAGTTTTTTGGTGGAACACCCCATCTCGTGAGCGTAAAACTGGACTTTCCTTGTTTTCAAAATATGCTCCTTTAGCAGTTTTTGAAAATTTTCGAATTCACCTTTGTAATAATGTTCTATCGTGTTTGACTGGACCTCCCGCCGATACCGTTCACAAAAACAAAGGAATATTTTGAGAAGGGAATGGATGATTTTTTCTGAAAATACATCTTCTTCTTTGGCATACTCATCCCTAATTTGATATATCAATCCTTTCAACATGGTATAGCCTTCCTCGCTTAATTGTAAAACCGGATTGTAAAGGTGATAATTGAACAAGCTCAGCAATTCCACCAGGTTCGGGGCCATTTGACTTTTTTCAAGGAATCTTTCGGTGAACGTCAGGAGATAAGCATCCCTTTTTTCATTCCTTTCAAAACCATGCACCTGTTCTTTCGACATAAATATCACTGCACCTTTCTTGTACGGGTATTTATTGAAATCAATAAAATGAAACCCTTCTCCTTCAAGGGTAAACAATATCCCGTAGAAGGAAAGACGGTGAGGCCTAAATGGGATTTCATCATCTGTTTTGTTCTCGAAAAACACTTTATTAGAAAGTATTTCAAATTCAAAACCCTTCTTTTTGCGGTTTTCAAAACCTACTTTTGGTATGTATAGATTGTTAGACATAAAATTGAGATGTTGATTGGGGTCAGAGATCAGGTGGCTGACGACAGGCGATTGGGTTTTTCTTTAGTCAAAAGGGAAAACTCATTTTTCCATAGTTCATTTCTCAAATTTTAAACCTTTTTCTTTTTAGTCGGCCAAATCTCCTCTTTTAACTACGCAATCCAAAATTTTTGAAATTAGAAATTTCATCCATAACTTAGAGCCGCTTCTGCAAATGGCTCGTGTCTTTTAATTGTTCCGAGCTAAGAATATTTTTTTGGGATAGTGTCAAACTTTGAGTGCCAGTCAGAAACTTTGTCTCCTGAAATCATCCAAAATTTTTGACATAACCAATTTAACGTACACCAATTTCCACAAACATGGCAAATTTCAATCTTTCCATTAACGGCACAAACCACCAAGTAGATGTTGATCCTGATACTCCAATACTTTGGGTATTGAGGGATGAAGTTGACTTGGTTGGAACAAAATACGGATGCGGGATTTCCCAATGCGGGGCATGCACGATCCATCTCGACGGACAGGCCGCCCGTTCTTGTTCGGTTCCTGTCTCTAGTATCGGCAGTCAAAAAATAACCACCATTGAAGGTTTTTCAGAAACGAAAGCAGCCAAGCCACTATTGGATGCATGGCGCAAACATGACGTGCCACAGTGCGGCTATTGCCAGGCAGGGCAAATAATGAATGCCGCTACCTTACTGAAAAACAATGCAAATCCAAGTGATGAGGATATTGATGCCAAGATGAATGGAAACCTGTGCAGATGTGGTACTTATATCAGGGTGAAAGCTGCCATTAAAACAGCTGCTACTAATTCTTGACTTTATCGTTAATAGACTGTATTACAGCGATTTAACAACTCATCTGTTTAAAAAATAATCAAAATGACTTTAATAAGAACTCAATATAATAGAAGGTCTTTCCTGAAAACATCTGCTGCTGCGGGAGGTGGAATGGTCCTTGGTTTCAGTTGGTTTGCAGGATGCCAACCTGTATCTGATAAAATCACCAGCATACCAAAAGAATGGTTCGACATCAATGCCTTTCTCCGGGTCGCCGACAACGGTCTCGTCACCATCATGTCCCCCAATCCTGAAATTGGCCAGAACATAAAGACTTCGATGCCAATGATCGTCGCTGAGGAATTGGATGTTGCCTGGAAAAACGTGATTGTCGAGCAAGCTCCATTGAATTCAGATGTGTTTACCCGACAAGTTGCAGGTGGTAGCCAATCGATCCGGCAAGGATGGCAAAGCCTCCGCATGGCAGGCGCTACTGCTCGGAGGATGCTCGTCAATGCTGCCGCTCAACAATGGGAGGTTGATCCATCTGAGTGCAGTGTTTCAAAAGGTGTGATTTCTAACGCCAAAGGCGAAACGATTTCTTTTGGTGAAATTGCCAGTGCCGCTGCCCAATTGGAAATACCAGCAGAAGTGCCATTGAAAGACGTTAAAGATTTTAAGATAATAGGCCATGACACTAAAAATGTTGACCTGGAAAATATTATTTCTGGCAAACCTTTGTTTGGGCTTGATTTGAAAAAAGAAGGTATGCAATACGCAGTTGTGTTACGCCCACCTTCTTTTGGGCAAAAATTAAAATCGTTTGATGATGCTGCAGCCAGATCGGTAAATGGGGTGAACGATGTAATTCAATTTGGTGACAAGGTCGCCGTACTCGCCAGCTCCACTTGGGCAGCAATGAAAGGCCAGAAAGCTTTGACGGCTGAATGGGAACAAGATGGCAGGTCTGAAGACACAACCTACCACAACGAAGAAATGTTGAGACTACTTGACACCCCCGCGGAAGAACCAATGCGGGAAGATGGCAATGTCAAAAAAGCAATTGCGGAAGCAGACCAAATAATCGAAAGGACTTATCAAGCGCCTTTCCTGCCCCACAACTGTCTGGAGCCAATGAATTTTTATGCCAATGTAACCGATGAGAAAGTCGAACTGATTGGCCCGATCCAAACACCTGAATGGACCCGGCAACGAGTTGCTGATTTATTAGAAAGGGAGCAAAGTGAAGTCACCATTGACATGACAAGAATGGGCGGCGGCTTTGGCCGAAGGCTATACGGCGATTTTGCATTAGAGGCTGCTGAAATTTCCAGCCTTTCCAAATCACCTGTACATGTAGTTTTTTCACGGGAAGACGATATGACCGCAGGCACCTATCGCCCTGCTTCTAAATACAAGTTCCGCGCAGCCATTAAAGATGGGAAAATGACTGGCTACCACCTGACCGGTACTGGGGTTAACATGCGTAATTCGACTCGGGAAAAAAACTTTCCAGCCGCAGCAATTGAAAACTACTTAGTGGAATCGCACAACCTGGAGAGCAACATTACCACAGGTGCTTGGAGAGCACCGATCACTAACTTCCTGGCTTATGCCGAACAAGCTTTTTTTGACGAGGTGGCCCAAACCATTGACGTAGATGCGGTGCAATTCCGACTTGATCTTTTCGCTCAGGCGAAAAACAACCCTGTCGGTGAATTGGATTATGATGTAGACAAGTTTGTTGGCGTGATTAAACTGGCAGCCGAAAAGGCTGGCTGGGGCAATGCAAAAGAAGGTAGCCACCTTGGATTCAGTGCCTATTATTCCCACAACACATACGTTGCAGAAGTTGCGGAAGCAGTACTTGAAAACGGATTACCAAAAATCAAAAAGGTCACATGTGCCATTGATTGTGGCATCGTCGTAAACCCCATTGCTGCCACCAACCAGGTAGAAGGAGGTATTATTGACGGGATCGGTCACGCCATGTATGGGGATTTTGTTTTTGAAAACGGCCGAGCCAAACAACACAACTTCGATAAATATCGGATGATACGGATCGGTGAAGTACCTGTAATTGACATTCATTTTGTTAAAAGCGAGAACGATCCAACTGGACTTGGTGAACCAACTTTGCCACCTGCTGGAGGTGCGATTGCCAATGCCATACATGCTGCCACCGGAGAGCGACTTTATAGCCAACCGTTCACTAAGGCAACTGAAATATTGGGATAGTAAAACCAATGCCCGTTTCACATTATAAAGAATGTGGACAGGAGCGACGCTTTTTAGAAAAGCGTCGCTCCTGTCTCAATAAGATGAAAAATGTAATGAATCACTCAATAAAAAAAATCCTCCCCGCATTTGGGGAGGATTTTTTCGTCCATATCGACTTGAGTTCACCATAAATCATCCTTTCATTTTTTCTGGATCCTGTCTCGCATCAAACACATCCGTCACAAAAACCGACTTATCGTCAATAAATTAAATGATTTTGTATTTGCCTTCAATTAATGAACGGTGGCCTTGGCCAAGTTCCTCCAATTGCGCTTCTATCTTTCCCATACGAGGATGATCTTTTAACAACATTGTTTTTTTGAGAACTTTAGCCCTTGCTTTCCTTCCAGTTTTACCGTAGCCTTTTCGGAGATGGTGTTCATAAATATTGTCAAGAGCCTTTTTAGCAGGTCCGGTAAAGAGTACTCTCATGCCTACAGATATTCTTTAGCCAGTTTATCAACATCATGTAAATCTCCTTTCTCAATAGCGTGGTTGGAAGCAATTGCCCTTGCAACCAGTTCCTCTTTGGTCATCTGTTTCAGTTCGCCCTTAATCTCCATTTCTTCCACTTCCTTACGCAGCAATAAGAATGACATTATGACCTTCGGATCGTGCATGTCTGCCAGCCATTTGATGAGATCCAATTTGATATTTTGAATATCCATGATACCGTTGTTTTTACAAAAATAACTAAATTTCGGGAATGCCTTCATTCCGAAGTCTCCCGTTTTACAAGTTTACCTAAACCCTCCTGGTATTTTTTATCTCAAAAGTAAATAGTGTCTGAACGGAAACTCCATACGTGCAGACAATCAATGAGTTACAATGATTTTAACACTCGAATATTTTTTTAATTTATTTTAATACAGATGCAAAAAATGCTGTAAATCAACATTTTGTAAAACAAGCCATTTTTGACAGCAAATTATTCGATTTTATTCAAAATTATTCGAGACCTTAAATGTGGCTGTAACTCAATGATAGCAAGGGTTTCAGGGTTTCCGGTCAGACACTAAATAGACAAGTCGCCAGAAGCGACGCTTTTCTTAAAAGCGTCGCTCCTTAAATACCCTGCATATCAGAATCCAAATCTCCCACCACAACCCTCCTTGCCGGAATTTTCAAAAAAGGATATTCTACTCCTGAAAGGTGCAATCCCTGAGGGAATGC
Source organism: Saprospiraceae bacterium (assembly GCA_029263015.1). Lineage (GTDB taxonomy): Bacteria > Bacteroidota > Bacteroidia > Chitinophagales > Saprospiraceae > UBA6168. The sequence goes on from JAJCYI010000109.1 coordinate 7,645, forward strand.
TTCTTTAAAATAAGTTGGTTTCTTACCTGCGACGAGACAATCCTCAAACTCATGCAATTCCATCTTTCCATAGCCTACCTCCAAAATATTTGCGACCAGAATACGAACCATCCCTCTCAGAAATCGGTCCGCGGTAATCTGGAAACGGAACTGGCTGGCAGCACCATTCTTTATCAGGCCTGCATTCAGCACTTTACATTGGGTGCTTTTGTAAATGTTTGGTTGTTTGCAAAAAGCCCTGTAATCACCTTGTTGCTGAAGCAGTTCAATGGCCTTGTTCATTTTAATAAAATCCATGCCTTCAAAGGAATAAAAGGAGCTGACATCATTTAAAAAAGGATCCTTCGAATCATGTACGAAATAAGAATAAGTCCTGCTCACGGCATCATGTTGGACATGGACTCCCCTGGGCATTTCAATAAAATCAAAAACCGCAATATCATCTGGCAACATTTTATTCAAGCGAAAAACAGGGTCGAATTCAAATGCTTGGTCGACAACGATGTGGCAATAAAATTGAGAAGCGTGGACGCCAGCATCCGTTCTTCCACATCCGATGCAATTTATTTTTTGGCCAGTCATTTTCCGTACAGCATCTTCCAAAACTGCCTGAACGCTGGGAGCATTCGGCTGCCGCTGCCAACCTCGGTAATTGGTTCCCTTATATGCGAGGTGGATAAAGTATTTCATAAATCCATGAAAATGGTTAGAAGGACTGCAAGTGTTAATTCTCAATTTGAAATAAAGAACAACAGTTCAAAAATGGAGGATTGACTTGATGTATAAAAATAGTCGAGCCCAAATAATTTCTGTTTTTATCGGCTGCTTTTTCTGTATAGCTGTGTTAAAAAAGCCCACGTAGCTAGCTATGCTCACTTTTTTTGCCTTGCTATGCAAAAAAAATCAATTCGCTAAAATTCGGAACTTATTTATACTCGCCCACTTACCATTGAATCAATAACCTGAATTCGTTTTAATCTTTGATGCACCTACAAGAAAAACCAGAAGGTTTGAAGAATGTACCATAACGATAAAGCCTATTCGAGGAGGCTAAAAAATAATAGGTCCAAGCTTGGAAATCCTCTTCCTCGTTTTCAGTACTAGACCAATAAATGCCATAGTGGTTGACGCCACGAAAAGAAGTTCCTCCTGCTGATAGTTCCCCTCCATGCACAGCATCAAATCCACTTCTGCCTCCTTTGATCAGGGCTTCATAAGCAGCCTTTCCATCAACGATATCATCTGAGGGGGTCCAATACGGGCTATCCACAAAGTAATCGGCGAGGTCTTTCCACTCACGGTCAGTTGGCAACCTCCAATTTCTGCCAAGCAATTTGCAAGATGCTAATGCCGCATCCCAATTATAAAGCCTGCCAAATTTCCTGCAATTGGAACTTGTTTCCGCAAAGCACCATGAACCATCCACCATCAGGCTTAAATTGTCGGCGAGCCATGTTTTTCCATTCAACGTAACAGTCCGATAAATAATGCCGCTACGATCCTTGATACTACCATAATCAATGACTGGTTTTTGAACGAGTTCAACTGTATCTTTTGGGGTTTGAATTTCTAATTGTTGAGGCTGGGCGATGTGGTTATTGTCAGTATTAGGATCAGTTTTCGAAGAGCCATTATCAGAGATAATATACCAGCTCAATAGTGTAACCAAAACAAAAAGCCCAGCAAAGCTCAGATATTTAGAGAAAGAGTGCTTTTGCTTATAGGAATATATTTTAGGGATTTCCTTGTGCCTCCCCCGTAATTTCTGCTCAATATTCTTTAGAAATGCGTTCAACACAGCTTCATCCCAATTAGAAAAATCTGCGGTTTGAACGAGACGAAAAGCAATAGGTGGTTCGACGGCTTCGATCTTGAGCGGGAACAACACCTCGCGTTTCAGGCCTTCGTTGGCCTCGGTCCTGACCCATCTTGATTTAACGGAATATTTTGACCAGACCACCACCACAACCTTGGAGAGCCCCAGAATTTCTTCAATATATTCATCAAATGTACGTCCAGTGGGTATTTCTTGGTCCCACCAAACAGCCCAGCCCTTGCTTTCAAAAGCCTTGATAAGAGGGATAATCTTTTTTCTGTCTATGCCGGAATAGCTGAGGAATATGTCATGTGCTTTGGCCATTCCTCCAAAATTACATAACAAGCCATTAGCTTTGCAACCCTATCAGGTTTAATTCGTTTATCTTTGCACCTTAATGAAAATTATAGTTCACATATTTGCCATTTACATGCTTGCGCTTGCACTGGTTCCATGTGGTGATGGAGGTGGAGGAATTGCAGAAATAGCCAGCCATTATTTTGATGCAGAACACCAGGGCTATTCTGACCACGAGCAACATTCCAATTCTTGTGGAGATGATATTTGTTCGCCATTTTGTATTTGCAGTTGTTGTTCCTTAACTTTAGATTACACGGCAAAAATTCCTTTCCAAATTAAATCACCTATCCTGTTTGCAGAAAAATCGCCTTCGTTCATTCCTAATATTTTATATTCCTCTTTTACTTCCGATTTTTGGCAACCGCCTCAGTTTTGTTAGACTGTTTTCGCAGGAATCCTATGCCTGCTTACATCTATTCAATGGTTTAACAAAACATTAATTTCAATATGTTCGATAAAATTATCGCTTATTCGATAAAGAATAAGTTTGTGATTGGTCTGTTGGTAGCCGCCCTAGTCATTTGGGGATTTTACTCCTTACGTCAGCTACCTATTGATGCAGTACCTGACATCACCAACAATCAGGTTCAGGTCATAACAATCTCCCCCACTTTGGCGACACAGGAAGTAGAGCAATTCATAACCACCCCAATTGAATTGTCTTTACAAAATATTCAGCAATTGGTTGAAATACGATCTATTTCTCGTTTTGGGCTATCGGTCGTGACGGTGGTTTTCGAGGAAGATATGGATGTGTACCTGGCTCGGCAATTGGTCGGAGAATATTTAAAAGAAGCGGAGGAAAATATTCCATCTGGACTTGGTACGCCTGAAATGGCTCCAATTTCTACCGGATTAGGTGAAATATACCAATATGTTGTACGCCCGAAAAAGGGCTATGAAGAGCAATATCCACCGACTGAATTGCGGAGCATACAAGACTGGATAGTGAAACGCCAACTATCTGGAATACCTGGTGTGGTAGAAGTCAATACCATGGGTGGATTTCTAAAACAATACGAAGTTGCAGTGATTCCCAATCTGCTCAAGTCAATTGGCATTAGCATAACCGATGTATTTGATGCGCTCCAGAATAGTAATGAAAACACAGGAGGTGCATATATCGAGAAAAACCCAAACACTTATTATATACGCACCAACGGCATTGCTAAATCGCTGGCGGATATTGAAAACATAGTGGTTGTTGTTCGTGCCGGTAGGCCAATTTTGATTAAAGATGTAGCGAACGTCCAATTTGGAAAAGCACCTCGATATGGTGCGTTAACCCGCAATGGTAAGGAAGCAGTGGGAGGCCGCGTAATGATGTTAAAAGGGGCAAATTCTGCCGCCGTCACTGAATTGATAAGGGCACGGGTGGTACAAATCCAAAAATCTTTGCCAGAAGGCGTGGTGATCGAGCCTTATCTAGTCAGAGATAAGTTGGTCTCAACTGCTATGAGTACGGTAAAGAAAAACCTGCTTGAGGGTGGCTTGATTGTCATTTTCATTTTGGTATTCATGTTGGGGAATTTCAGGGCAGGGTTAATCGTCGCCTCCGTCATTCCGCTTGCGATGTTATTTGCCATTTCGATGATGAATGTACTGGGCATTTCTGCCAACTTGATGAGCCTTGGTGCGCTAGATTTTGGGTTGATCGTAGATGGAGCAGTCATCATTGTTGAAACAATAGTCCACCGACTACAGGGTAGATTTGCCGGGCAACATTTGACCAAAGCCCAAATGGATAAAGAGGTGACAGAAGGGTCAATAAAAATAATGAACACCTCTTCGTTTGGGATGATTATCATATTAATGGTATATATCCCGATTCTGGCTTTGGTGGGAATAGAGGGTAAAATGTTTAGACCAATGGCCCAAACGGTTATGTTGGCCATTGGAGGTGCATTGATACTTTCTCTTACATACGTACCAATGATGTCAGCGCTTTTCCTGAACAGAAAAATTTCCAATAAAAAAACCATTGCTGACCGCATTATCCACTTTTCTCAGAGCTTATATACTCCGATACTCAATCTGGCGCTAAGGTTTAAAGCTGTATTTGTAACGGCAACACTTGTCCTGTTTGCTTTTAGCCTTTATATTTTTTCCCAAATGGGCGGAGAGTTTATTCCGACCCTTGAAGAAGGTGATTTGGCAATGCAGCAGATATTACCGCCCGGTACTTCTCTTTCACAGAGCATTGAAATATCAAAGATCATCCAGAATAAACTGATGGAGAAATTCCCTGAAATCGAAGACGTGGTGACCAACATCGGTGCAGCTGAAATACCTACCGATCCCATGCCCGTGGAAATCGGTGACGTGACTTTGATTATGAAACCCAAATCAGAATGGACGTCTGCTTCTTCGAGAAAGGGGATGTTTGAGAAAATTAAAAAATCAATGGAAAGCATTCCAGGTGTTGGCTTTGAATTTTCCCAGCCCATCCAGTTGCGGTTCAATGAATTGATGACAGGTTCAAAGGCCGACATCGCCGTAAAATTATATGGTGATGATTTGGACATGGTATTTTCAAAAGCCAAAGAAGCTGAAAAGATCATTGCAGCAATTGATGGTGTCGGAACGGTGAATGTTGAACAAACCGTTGGGATGCCACAAATCATCATCAACTTTAAATACGATAAAATGGCACAATATGGCTTACAGGTAAAAAAAGTCAACCAGGTAGTGCGAGCTGCTTTTGCAGGAGAGAAAGCGGGCGTTATTTATGAAGATGAAAAACGATTTGATTTAGTCGTTAGATTGGACGAAAGCTACCGCACCGACATCAGCAATGTGAGCAATCTCTATATCAATTTAGAAAATGGATCGCAAGTTCCTTTGAATGCCGTTGCCGATGTTGAATTGGTTGATGCACCGATGCAGATTTCGAGAGATAATACTAAACGAAGAATTGTTATCGGGGTGAATGTCGGTGAAACTGATGTGGAGACATTAGTCAAAAAAATTCAATTGGAATTAGACAAACAAATTGAATTACCTGCTGGCTACTATTTCACTTACGGAGGACAGTTTGAAAACCTAAAAGCAGCAAATGCCCGCTTGATGATAGCTGTCCCAATTGCTCTGGCGCTCATTTTCATTATGCTGTTTTTCACCTTTGGTTCTATGTCGCAAGCAGCATTGATATTTACGGCAATTCCGCTATCTGCTATTGGCGGGATATGGGCTTTACAGTTACGGGAAATGCCTTTTAGCATCTCGGCAGGTATAGGATTCATTGCACTTTTTGGAGTAGCGGTATTGAACGGAATTGTGCTGATCGGGTATTTCAACCAACTAAAAAAAGAAGGCGTAGTCAATATCCTGGAACGTATAGTCAAGGGGACAAGCGTTCGACTCAGGCCTGTAATAATGACCGCCTCCGTCGCTTCATTAGGCTTTTTGCCAATGGCTCTATCAACTTCTGGGGGAGCGGAAGTGCAACGGCCATTAGCAACAGTTGTGATCGGAGGATTAATCTCAGCAACCTTTCTAACTCTTGTTGTTTTGCCAATTTTATATAGCTGGTTAGCACAATGGAAGGAAAAGAAAAACATGGTTCATGGTTTGCAAAAAAGTGCAATGGTATTAGTGCCATTTTTCTTTTTTGGTTGGTCGGCTCAAGCGCAGCAACGGCCAATTGCCATAGAGGAAGCAATTGAAACTGCCATACAAAATCACCCATCCGTCAGGGCAGCCGATTTACAAATCGAACAAAATCAGTCCTTGCAAAACCTGAAATACAGTCCTGGCACTACGGATATCAGTTATCAGGGCGATGGTTTGTTCCAAGAAAACGGACAGCGGGTCAATCAATTTGGGTTTGTACAGAATTTTCCACATCCGGGCGTCAACAAAGCAAATAATGCGCTACAGAATGAGATAGTAAAGATTAGCACCCTGCAAAAGTCGCTAACAGAAAATGAATTGAAGCTAAATGTTCGGCAGGTTTATTATGACTTGCAACATAGAAAAGAAGTGAAAAGCCTTTATCAACATCTTGTTCAAATTTATTCCAACTTTTATAAAACAGCCAAGGTAAGGGTCGATTTAGGGGCTTCCAATAATATAGAAGCACTGACGATTCTGTCCTCCATGGACGAATATAAATTATTGGAGAGACAGGTTGACATGGAAATATCTACGTTGGAGCAGCTGCTAAAAACATGGTTGAACACAAATGAAAATGTGACTGCTATCGATAGTTTATTGCCGCTGCCTTATACCTCCCAGCTGAATGGTGCAAATACGATTCAGGTGCAATTGGCACAACAAGAGGTTCAGCTGGAGGAGTCACTTGTTTCGGTTTTCAGGGCAAACATGAAACCCAGTTATAATGTGGGATATTCCCTGCAAAATTATTTTGAAGATGGCTGGTTACAAGGCTTGCAGGCTGGGGTGCAAATGCCATTGTTCAACAAACAAAACAAGAAAAAAGTAGAAGCCCAACAGGTACAGGTCAAGGTGGCCAATGCGAGGTATGATGCTGAACAGCTGAATGCCAACCAGCAATTATTGACCGTTGATAATTCAATCCGGTTATATGCGGAAGGTGTTAATTATTATCAGGAACAACTGGAAAACATCAACCCAGAGATAGAGCGGATTTCCGAACTCAACTACCAGGCAGGTGAAATATCCTATCTCGAATTGCTGAATACTTTGAACCTTTTGGCCAAGAATAATAAAAATTATTGGGAACAAGTGTTGGCACACAACCAAGCAGTTGTGTTGTATCAGTTTTTGTCAAATCAATAAAAAATTAAAAGAAACCAGGACCCTGTAAGTAGGTGAACTCAAATAATCGACACTTTTGGCGGGCTCTTTTTCCGCCACACTTTGTTAAAAAAAAATGACCGTAGCTATGGCTATGCTAATTTTTTTTGCCTTGTCTGACGAAAAAACCTGCCTGCCGGTAGGCAGGTAACCTCGTCAAAAGT
>JAJCYI010000110.1 GCA_029263015.1 Saprospiraceae bacterium
AGATTAAATAATTTCCGAATTTTAGCGAGTTGATCTTTTCGTATAGCAAGGCAAAAAAAGTGAGCATAGCCTGGCTACGTGAACTTTTTATTAACGCAGCTATATGGAAAAAGCAGCCGATAAAAACGGAAAGTATTTAGGATAGACTACTTAAGCGTACTGGAAATATTTTTAAACAAAAAACTATTGACATGGCAGTAATGAAAGTTATCGAAATTATGTCCGACTCCTCAAAAAGTTGGGAAGATGCAGCAGAGAAAGGCATCGAAAAAGCTTCAAAATCCATCAAAGACATTAAATCTGCTTGGGTGCAAGACCAAAGCGTTACCGTTAAAGATGGTAAGGTAACCGGGTACCGGGTCAACCTAAAACTTTCTTTTGAAGTGAAATATTGATTAGGAACGGTGATTAAATAAATTGACATTCTTTGGGTAGATTTATTTTGGTCTTAGATTCCTGCCTGCCGGCAGGCAGGTTCTTTAAAAGAAGGAGTATTGTTGATACTATGACTGATTTTAAAGGAAAAAATAAGGGCAAAAGAAGCAGCCAAAAATGTAAATTTATTTGGTCACCGTTCCTTAGTGATAAGTGAATGGTGATTAGTTGTGCCCCCATTGGGCCACTAATCGCCATTCACTTATCACCCATCACTGACCGCCACATGACATACGAGTTCAATGGTTTCCGCCCCGTTGTCCACGAAAGTGCTTTTGTCCACCCACAGGCCGCAGTAACTGGTAATGTAGTTATTGGTGGGGATGTTTATATCGGTCCCGGTGCCGCTATCCGTGGCGATTGGGGAAGCATCATCATTGAGGACGGTTGTAATGTGCAGGAAAACTGCACAGTGCATATGTTTCCAGGTGTAACGGTGCTTTTGAAAGAGGGTGCTCACATCGGCCACGGGGCTATCATCCATGGGGCCACGATAGGCAAAAACTGCCTCATAGGCATGAATTCCGTCGTTATGGATAATGTTGAAATAGGGGATGAGTGCATTATTGGGGCACTCTGTTTTATAAAGGCAGATACCCAAATACCTGCACGAAGTTTGGTGGTTGGCAACCCTGGAAAAATAATCAAGCAGGTGAGTGATGAAATGATTGCCTGGAAAACCAAAGGGACAGCATTATACCAGCAACTACCAGCGGAATGCCATACCAGTCTCCAGCCATGTGACCCGCTCCGAGAAATTCCCGTTGACCGGCCTCAGCAAATGGCGATTTATGATACTTGGGAAAAGATTAAATTGAAATGAGTTTTTACAAATACCCTTTTGCCTGAAGATTGAACAACTCTGCGTATTTCCCACCTTTTTTAATTAGTTCTTCATGGCTGCCAACTTCCTTCATTCTACCATTTTCCATAAATAAAATACGGTCGGCCATGCGAACGGTAGAAAACCGATGGGAGATCAGCACGGCCATCTTGCCCTCAATCAATTCAGAGAATCGTTGAAAAACTTCATGTTCTGCCCGCGCATCGAGTGCAGAGGTCGGCTCATCAAGGATGAGGAGTTGGGCCTCCCGCATGTACGCCCTGGCAAGGGCAACTTTTTGCCATTGCCCTCCTGAGAGTTCAACTCCATCGGCAAAACGTTTCCCTAATACCTGCTCATATTTTTTTGGTAAATCTTCCACGACGGTATCTGCCAGGCTTTTTTGAGCAGCATTTTTAATAATAGGTTGCTCTTTCAATTTTGAAATGTTCCCAATGGCGATGTTCTCAGAGGCTTTCATTTGGAAACGGATATAATCTTGGAAGATGATGCCGATGGAATTGCGGAGCGACTTCAGGTCGTAATCTCTTAAATCTTTGCCATCTAATAGAATCCGTCCTTCGGTTGGTTCGTAAAGCCGCGCCAAAAGTTTGACGAGGGTGGTTTTGCCAGCACCGTTTTCACCAACGAGCGCCCATTTTTCACCAGGTTTTAAGTGAAAAGAAAGATTGCGGATCGCCCATTTTTCACTGTTCAAATATTTGAAACTAACATTTTCAAATACAAATCCTTCTTTTATTATTGCCGGAATTGGCTTCCCCTTTCCATTGGAACTGATCTGCGGTTTGAGTTCAAAAAAGTCGAACAAGTCCTGCAAATAGAGGGATTGTTCGGCAATCCGAGAAAAGCGATTCATGATTCCCTGTAACATGCCACGCATCCGTTCGAACGAACCTGCAAGGAAGGTGAGTGTTCCCACCGTGATAATTCCGCTGACGGTTTGCATGAGTATAAAAACATAAGCACCATAATAGGAGACCGTACCAATGGTAGAAAGCAGTGCCCCCCAGCCTGCACGGCTGATCGCCAATTTTGAATTAGCCTTAAAGTATTTGTCCGAAATATCCCTGAACCTATTAGCAAGGAAATCGGCGAGGTTGAAAATTTTAACTTCTTTGGCCGTTTCATCGCTGGCGCCGATGTACCGTAGATAGTCAAGTTCGCGGCGTTCGGGCGTCCATCCTGTGGTCAATGAATAAGTGCGCTGGTTGAAATGGGTTTCCCCTAAAAAGGAAGGCACGACGGCAATGGCCAATATCAAAATCAACCAAGGATTGAATGCCACAAGCCCAGCGCCGAGGAACAGGATGGTAATAAATTCCTGTAATTGTGAGAGCACCATGGACATGAGGGCGGTACGACCTGTGGTTTGTCTGCGTGCCCGTTCGAGTTTGTCATAAAACGCTGAATCTTCAAATTGGTAAAGGTCAAGAGTCGCAGCATGACGGATCAATTCTTCAGAACTCTTATTGGAAAGCAGATCGCCGAGCAGGCTGTCGAGGAGAGTAATGCCCCGGTTCATCAGTTCGCTGACAATTGCGACACCAAATTCCAGTCCAACCAATATCCACAACCTTTGCATGTCCCCCGGTTGGGCAATGAGCGCTAATACTTCATCGATGATTTCTTTTGCAATATACAAGGTCAATAACGGTACGGCAGACTTTAGAAGCCGAAGTGCGGTATTGAAAAGGGTCATGGAGGAACTGGCATCCCAGATCATTTTAAAAAAACGTGGCAAGTTGCCAAGTGCCGAGAATTGTTGCTTGTAGGAGAGTTTGTCTTGATTTTTTTTAATCATATTTCAGTGTGCCCGTTGGGGAGTTTGCAGGATAAGGAACGACCAAGTAGCTGGACAATGATAAACTGAAATAGAGTACACGTAAAAACAAAAAGGGTTCAAACCACGGAGGTTTGAACCCTTTTTTCAAAGACAGGAAAACTATTAATACGACCAGAGGTCATGTTCAAAGTTGAAAATTTCCTGCTTGATCTTATCTGCTTCCAAGAGGATGTCCACACCAGATAGATAATCCTGGATTCGACGATCCCTCACGTTGGATTCTTTGTAAATATAACTTGAGAAATAACGCATCTCCATCAGGTCTTCCCAAGTAACAGCACTTGCATCGTTGCCAATGTTGAACACCTGTTCCCTTGCTAGCGTCTCACGTGCTCCTGGATAGTAAACCCAGAACATTGGTTTCTCATATAAGAAGTTTCCGTTATCATCAGTTTTGTCGATTAAGGGAGCAATTCCCAAAATCCTAACTTGTAGGGTAGAGGTTTCTTCATCAAAAAACCATACTTCTTTGAGACGGAAACGTTTGACGTCTTCCGGGTTGATGTCGTTGCGGACTACCTGGATTTGTTCTTCGTACGTTTCAGGGTCAAATGTAATAACAGTATCAATGGTAGCGCCCATGGAGGCTACTTCATCTGGTGTAAGCTGAGAAGTAAACTTGTCATCTTCAGTGCTGTAAACAGTGATTTCACTTGAAGTTGCAGCATCCATTAAAATAGAAAAGAAAGGTCTTTCTGGATAGGCAAATGGCAGGTTCATCTTTTCACGGATGTCAATCACACGCCAAATACGTTTCTCCCAAAAGATGTCGGCTTCCCGAACATGGTCATAAGCCAATACTGGCTTTTCAGCAGTGATGGATTTTTGGGTAATGTCATCCAAAGGTTTTCCTGCGTTTGGATCACTCGACTCGGTGAGTATGTTGTCAGGTTGTTGTGCCGTTGCAATGTTGCCAAGGGCAAGAAGGAAAACAAGGCTGAACAATTTCAAAGCGAGTTTCATTTTTCTCAAAGATTTTACTAAGTTATAAAAGACTAACTACCGGGTATAAACTGAGATACCCCGATAGTTAGTATCTAAATCAGATATTTTATTTGATCCTGAAAACCAGCGAGTTGATTTTACGACCGGCAACGTCGCCGGGACATCTCGCTTTTACATTTTCGAAGTAAAAAGTGTCTCCTGGTTTTGCCGCTCTTGCCAAGCTGGCACCTTTAGTGTTAAACGCACCACCTGCATTGGTTACTTCAACTGGGTCAGAACGTTTGGCAACCCGCACAAGGTTGAAGCCTTGAATTTTGCACTTGGCATCAAAATCAAAATTATCGAGCCAAGCAATCAAGCCTTGTTGTGCTTTGAATTCACCATTACCCATAGAACCGTCACCACTATTGCCCAAGCGGGCTACTGGATCAGGAATACGTTTTACACGAAATACTTTATTGGCATTCATACCTCCACCAGTTACATTGATTTTGCAATCGTTAGTTGGTTTGGTAACATCAATATCCCAAGAATTACTCCCTGTATTAGTCATTTTTCCACCACCACCAGTAATGTTTACTTTCAATTCGTTACTTGAAACACCAGCTGCAGAAACAGAAATTGGGTTCTTTACACCAATGTAGAATACATTCATCTTGTCAGCTGAGATAGCAACAGAACGTTCACCTACTTCGTAAGTATAAGTGGCATCACCATCTGATTTTTCACCAGTCAGCGGGTTAATGACTTCTGCTCTAAGCTTAAGTGTGGTTTGGCCCACTCTGCTTGAAGAACCAGTATATTCAGCGATTCCGTCGTTATTAACAGCAAGCTTGCGGCCATCAACAAAAATACCAATGTCAGATGGGTTCAGAGAAGAACTATAAGTCCCGACAGAGATTTTTGCTTTGAAAGGTTCGCCTTTGATCACGTATGATTTTTCTGCTTGAACAACTGGGAAGAATGCATCAAATTCTACGACACGGCCACCTGCCAACTCTGCCATGTTGTTCACCAATGCGGCTTCAGAACTTTTGGCATCTGATTGCATTTGGCTCAAAAGTGGCAATACCGCAGCCAATGGCATTTGACGGAATTTGAAATCAGCCCAGCTCTTTTTGTTTTTGCTGGATTTCCAAGTCTCATCATCTATCTTGAGCGGAATGTTGTTCGCAATGTTTTGAATGCGGTTTTCAATCTCTGGTGGTTTAAGCCCAAAGTTTTCACCGTTTTCGTTGAGGAGTTGAGTGTAGGTCTCCACCATCTGTTGCTTGACTTCAACTAGTTTGCCTTTAAGTTCTTCCCCAAGATCTCCTTCGGCGAGAATACGAGTAGTGATATCTTTGTTCTTTTTGCCTTTAGGTACTACTTTGCCATAATTTTCAATGTAGTCACCTTCATCCACTTCACCGTTGACGTTACCACCAGCATCAATCAGTTGATCGCGGATGCCGTCAATGTATATGCCGAATGTATTAACATCGGCCCTGACTTTATCAACTGCAGGCTCAATGGCTTTGTATTTAGCTTTGGACTCATCGCTTAGCAGGCTTTTCAAGCCTTTCACCGTTTGGTCAAGCTGCGAGTCTATAATAGAAATACTCGCTTTGTTCCCATCATCAAGGGTAAAGAAGGCATTCATCACCTCCGCGGATACATTCAAGGCAAGTAGTGCCGTCAACACCAAGTACATGAGGTTGATCATCAACTGCCTGGGTTCCTTTGGAATAGACATGTGCTTTAAATTTTTAAGTTAAAAAATAATAAGTCGGGTACGTTAATTCCCTTCTTAACCTTGTTGTGGATTAAATGGAGCCATTGCGTTGAGCATGCCGCCATATACATTGTTCAGTCCAGAGATATTGGAATTGAGGTCAGCGATATGACTCCTGTACGCTTTGGTGTCTTCCAAAGAATCACTAAGGTCAGCCATAGCCTCATTCAGTTTCGTGTAGAAGTTATTCATAGATTTGATCTGCTCAGAAGTACCTGAGAAATCAACTTCTTGTAATGCTTTAAGAGAAGAAAGGCTTTTTGACATGCCTTGAAGTTCGGTGAGCATACCTCCGAGTTGATTTTCTATGACTTCCCCATTTATAGGCTTGGCTGCTTCATCTACCTCACCGGCAGTCAAAGGAGCAATATTTGAGTGGTACTCATTCAAGCCTGGGTAGAGCTTGTCCCAATAGTAATCTGGTTCGGGGCCAATAACACCGAGGAATAGGAAGATAAAGGCTTCTACACTCAAACCTACTGTGAGCATTTCACTTGCATAAGGCCAACTTTCCAATTTGAAAAGGGCTCCCATCAATACAACAGATGCTCCAAAACCAATGATAAGGTTTTTAAAGTACTTGAATCCTTTCGTTTTTACGAAACTCATTTTTTGTCGATTTAAAAAAGATTAGCTAAAATAGATATTGAATAGGGAGTTGAAAAAATTCCCCTCCAAGATAATGTTACTTATTCAAAAAGTAACATGGCATTCTTGAATGAAATAAATTTATTCCCTTACAAAAGAGATTTTCAGCGAAATTTAATTCGCCGCCGCAAAAGTATAAAAAAGAAATGGATAGTAAAGTAACTTACTATCCATTTCAATTTATGTTTTTAACTAAATTAAAAGTCGTTGATTGATCGGCCCAAGAAGGTGAGAGCACAGCGGAAACCGATATAAGATTTTGTGGTGTCTTGGTATTCCCAATGACGGTTTCCAGTTTGCAGAAACCATGCGATGTCTTTCCATGAGCCGCCTCGAATTACTTTACGCTTGTAGGAGTCTGGGTCATCTTCTTGAGCATCGTAACGGATGTCAGGATTGAGGTCATGGACAAATGAATATGCGTTTTCGTGAAAAGCTGTTGAAGTCCATTCCGATACATTGCCCGACATATTGTAGAGGCCATAATCATTTGGGAAGTATGCGTCAGCTTTTACAGTGTATAGTCCGCCATCTTCAGGGTAGTTGCCACGGCCAGGCTTGAAGTTGGCCAATAAACAACCTTTAGCGTTGCGGGTATAGTAACCGCCCCATGGGTATGGCGCCATTTCGTGGCCGCCCCTGGCTGCGTATTCCCACTCGTGCTCTGTTGGAAGGCGGAAATCTTCAGAATTGATGCCGTTTTCCCTTTGGTAGGAATCCCAAAACTTGGTTCTCCAATAACAGAATGCGTTTGCCATTTGCCAATCAACACCAACTACAGGATAATCATCAAATGCAGGATGATAGAAGTAATTACGGGTCATTGGCTCATTGTAAGCATATGCATAATCACGAATCCAAACCAAAGTGTCTGGATAGACTTTTATATCCTTGCGTTTGATGAAGCTTGTCCGTGAAGCATTGGACTTATCGTGTGCCGCACCTTTCCAATCGTACTGTTCGTACTCAAATACAAGTTTTTCGACAGCAAGTTCTTTCCTTCCTGCGAAACGATCGTCACCTTGGTAATAAAGGTCTTCTAATGTTTCGTCACTCCAGTCAATTTCATACTCCCAATCTACTTGTTCCTCGCCACTTTCTTCATTTTCGATGAAATGATCTAAGTAAGTGTGGGCAATTGAATCCTTTACCCAATATACAAATTGGCGGTATTCATTATTGGTGATTTCTGTGTCGTCCATATAAAACCCCTGAATGGAGATGGATTTTGGCCTTTGAACAAAAGTGTTGGTGATGTCTTGGTCACTTGGGCCAATATGGAGGGTTCCGGAAGGTACATATACCATTCCATAAGGGTTGATCCCTTTCCAGTCTGGACGATCAAGAACACCGATCACTTGACCGTTTTCTTTGGTTCCACAGGATGAGAAGCAGGCCGCTAATACAAGCAGCGCTAACGAAGTTTTTAGTAGTTCTTTCATTTTAAACACCCGAATTTTCCTTGCTTTTATGAAAAGAGACGTAAAAATACTGCTTTACAGCTTAAATCAAACTATCAGGTTGATTTTCTGCCGTTTGGCTGGCAAAATTAACATTTTTCGCAAATCCAAACGTATTGATCACCCCCTTAGTGTGATTTTGTCAATAATTAATCGAAAAGCACAATTTTCTCACTAACATAATAAATGTTTATAGAGAAAAAAACAGTAGGATCTGAATTGGACTCCACTAAATCAATAGGACTACTTAAATGTAGATTCAAGCTAAAAAGCACAGCATTTCAATCGACTACTTATGTAGCAAAATGAGTCAAAAATTAATCAACTTTCTTTTAGGGATCATATTATAGTGTGCTAGATTTATAGAGACCTTGGGTTATAGATAATGATAGGAGGTTTACCTTTTCCGAGTTGTTTTCCAAGGTTATAATTCAGCAAAATTTCGTGGGTACCGTTACTTACGGTATTCAACCCTGAGAGCGTGAGGTCGTATGCGTATCCAAAACTTATATTTTCATTCACTTTGATGCCGGCAATCAGAGCAAGGGCATCACGGTTATTGGAACTGTATCCCCTAAACGAAGCACCGGCAAAAATATTCTCATTATAATGTGCAACAAGGGAAAAATCAATTTGTGTTTGATACACGTCAGATTTTACAAGTACGGAAGGGTCAAGTATAAGTTTCCTTCCCATGTCGAGATGGTAACCAAAATAGAGGAAGTAAGACCGTTCTGGTCGGAAGGATATTGCTGAAAGGTTGATTTCGTTTTCCAATAGGTTAGTAGCTGAAAGGCCAACTTCGAATTTTTCAGCTTGATAATATGCGCCTATGTTGAATGTAGGGGCATTACCGCTTTCGAGGGAAAAAGGGAGGCTTTGTTCATTATGTCCGAGATAATTTCCATTATCATCAAAAATTCCTTCTGGTGTCCGGGCCAATGTTCCATCAAATTTTCGCTGGATAAGGCCTGCTGCAAGGCCAAGGGAAAGCACCCCTGAATTGCCCATTAACACTTGATAATCATAGGATAGGGTAGCACTGGTCTGCGACCAAGAGCCTATTGATTCATTTTCCATGCTGATTCCGGCCCCGCCCTGCGCTATGTACAATGGCATATGTGCATTGATGGACTGCGATTCTGGATTGCCCGGCAGGTTGGTCCACTGGCTACGGTACACTCCAGTGATGCTTAGTGAATTTTCCATGCCTGCAAATGCAGGGTTGAATACATGTTTATTCCACATGTACATAGTATATTGAGTTGCTTGTTGGGCCATGCAGGCAGTAGTGAAAGTAAGTAGGGCGAAAGCGATAAAAATCTTTTTCATAGATTTTGATTTCAAGACATGGAAATGGATATGTGCTATATGGTTGTTATCTCATTCAATTTTTAACTTCAAATGCTTCGTACTAATTGTACAAATTCTGCAACAGTTTTAACTGGTTGGCGACAGGTGTAATCTTGGCACACATATATATACGTATCAACATCAGGTTCCTTATTTGCCAATAATGGGAAATCATTGTTGGTAACAGTGCTGGCCATCAGCGTTTTTTGCGGCAGAAAAATCGCTTGGACAGACCTGGCCTTTTCTATTGCTGCGTCTCCCACAATTGCTATTTCAGGAATGCCGTAGACCTCATTTGCAATTGCTGAAGTCCACCGCCCAAACGAACTGGGGTATTTTTCGATTGACCCCTTCATGCTCAAGAGCATGTCGGAAGCCAACTGTCGAAAGTCTTCATTGCCAAGCAATATCCCCAATCGTTGCAAATTACGAACCATCGTTGAATTTCCAGAAGGTGTTGCGGAATCATATAAATTCTTGCGGCGGAGCGGAACATCTTTTTGTTCTGCGGATGTAAAATAGAACATTTTATCTGTGTCGTCAAGGAAATTGCTGATAACGTATTCTACATTGCGATTTGCTTGCAGCAGGTATTCTGTATCAAATGTGATTTCATAGACATCGATCATGGCTTCGGTCAAAAAGGCATAATCATCCAGGAATGCATCGTACTGGGCTTGGCCGTTTTTGTAGGTATGGTAAAACTTGGGGCTATCTGGCTGTTGAAATTTCTCTTTAATAAACTGCAGGTTCTTAACTGCGGCGATCTTGTACTTCTCGTGCCCAAGTGCTGAAAAGGCTTTAGCGTATGCACTGCACATCAATGCATTCCAATCCAACAGGATTTTGTCATCCAATCCAGGGTGTACTCGTTTGTCCCTTATTTCAAAGAGTTTTTGACGGGCCTTAGCAAGTTTTGTTTTCAAAAAACTGGGATCTGCCTCTATTTTTTCAGCGAAGTCCTCAAAAGCCCATTCTCGCCACAAGATGTTTTTACCTTCCCAGTTCCCGTCTTCTTTCACGCCATAAAAGCCACAGAAAAATACGGCATCATCTCCTAAGGCCTGTTCGATCTCCGCTCTGTCCCAAACGAAAAATTTGCCTTCCACCCCCTCCGAGTCAGCATCTTGGGCAGAATAAAGCCCCCCTCCGGCATGCGTCATTTCACGTTCAACCCATTCCAGTGTTTCTTCTATGGTTTCTTTGTAAATCTCTTTTTGAGTGATTTTATAGGCATCTGACAAAAGGGAAACGAGCAAGGCGTTGTCGTATAGCATTTTTTCAAAATGCGGAACCAACCATTTTGTATCTGTCGCATAACGGGCAAACCCACCTCCGAGCTGGTCATAGATGCCTCCCATCAACATTTTATCCAAAGAAAGGAGAACGTGGTCCAGTGCTGTTTTTTCACCAGTATAATAATGATAGTTTAGGAGGTAGGCGAGGGACATCGTGCCCGGAAATTTAGGGGCAGCTCCAAATCCTCCATCCAGTTTGTCAAATCCCCTTTCGAGGTTTTGGAATATTTTGTCCAAAAGGTCTTTGCGAAAAGGGCATCCATCTTTGAGGACTTTCAATTGCGATCCTGTAAATTTCTTGCCCGAATTTTGGATAATTTCCGTCAAACGGTTGGCCTGGTCTTCCATGGTTTCCCTTTTGGTTTGGAAAGCATGGGAAATGTTCATTAGCACCTGAAGCCATGAAGGACGGTTGTGGGCAGGCATGGGAGGGAAATAAGTGCCGGCGTAAAATGGGCGTTTGTCGGGCGTGAGGAAACAATTGAGTGGCCAGCCACCACCACCCGTAAGCACCTGGCATGCTTCCATATAAATCTGGTCCACATCGGGACGTTCTTCCCTGTCCACTTTAATACAAACGAAATTTTCGTTCATGAAATCTGCCACTTCCTGATCCTCGAAACTTTCCCTTTCCATCACATGGCACCAATGGCAGGTAGAGTAGCCGATACTCACCAAGATGGGCTTGTTCTCCTTTTCGGCCTTCTCAAATGCTTCAGGCTTCCAGGCGTGCCAGTCCACAGGGTTGCTTGCATGCTGGAGCAGATAGGGGGAGGTCTCGTGTTGAAGTCTATTCATGTATGGTCCTGAGAGTTTGTTGGTAGTTTGGTTTCCGGCGAAAAGGCAACTCATTCTTGATGGTACTTTGTTGAATAATCAATCGTTTAGCATGGGCTATACTCCTGATTCTTCGCCTCGCCTTATCAAAGAATAGACACTTTTTCCCTCGAAACCCAGGCTCTCCCCAAACTCTGAAATTTTATGTCCTCTTTCCTAACAGGAAAAATTGCTTACTGTTGCTTTTGAAAGGCTATTTTGAAAAATTACCCATTCTCATGCTCAAAGATTCATCCTTATTGATTTCTAATTCCCTGGAAACCTTGGTATGACAGCACCAATCAGAATATATTCATCAAAATTCAAACCTGTTGAAAAAAGATACAATCATACAAAAAAGTAAAGACTGGGTTGCCAAGGTGGTCATAGGGTTGAATTTATGCCCCTTTGCCCAACGGCCATTTACCAAAGAATTGGTTCGTTTCAATGTCGCATTTGGAAAAGGAATGGAAGACCAACTAATAGCTTTTTGGAAAGAGATCGAGGTGTTGGAAAATGCGGCACCAGAAGAAATTTCCAATACCATCCTCATTTTCCATGAGGGGTTGGATGACTTTAATGAATACCTGGAGTTATATGATATGGCCGAACAATTATTAATCGATCAAAACAAAAATGGAGTATTCCAGTTGGCCAGTTTTCACCCCGCATATCAATTTGGAAATACGCATTATAACGACGTGTCAAATTATACAAACAGATCCCCTTTTCCATTCATTCATATTCTGAGAATAAAAGAGGTTGAAGAAGCGATAAACAATTACCCAAATATTGAAGATGTGCCACTGAGGAATATCAAAACAATGAAAAAACTGGGCGTCAAGGGCATTGAAAAAATATTGAACGATAGTTAAAATATTGATCTCGAATGTTTATCTTAATTTCTAATTTCTAACTGATGTTACGCACCCGTGATTTCGGCAATTTGAAATATTGTTTCGTCTATAGAAGCAAAACAATCTTCACAATCAGTAGTCAAATTTGACCAAATTCCAAATAAGATTTGGTTGGTTTTTTCAAATTTTAAGCAAGTGCGTAACATCAGTGAATAAGTCTATTTTTTTTTGAACCACAAAAGGCACTACAGTCATTTAAGCACCTCTTCAATCCCAATATGCTTTTTGTGTTCTGTGTGTTTGAAATTTTTATTTGGGTCGCCCATCTTTAATAATCCTTTCAGTTGACCGGAAATAAAGCTGGGTATTGCCCAAATGGCATTCCAAACTTCCTTTGGTGCCTTGCTTAAATAAAGTGTCCAAAAAATGGTAGCGGCAAAAATAGCCAAACCACCCATTAAAACAACAGACATAATTGGGTTAATGAAATAGCCAATTACAACCAATACTAATGCTGTCATCAGCATGATGAACATTGGAGGGGCGATGGTGATTAGTCCAAAAAGGAATTGGTTCCAGCTAAAATTGAAAATACCCCGGCGAATATGGCCGATGGAATTAGGTAAGTTTTGAAAATAGGAAAAAAGCCACCTGCCCCGCTGGGTTTCTACTGACTGAACATCTTCCACCTTTTCATCATAACAAATGGCGTCCCAGGCATAGGCGATTTTATGGTTTTCACGAAGTAAATAATTTTGCAGGATCTTGTCCTCTTGCAACATTTTTTTCCATTGGTGTTTTCCTTTTTCAATTTCAGGACAGGCGAGATAAGACTTGTAGCGTTCCGCTTCCACTGCCATACCGCTGCCTGAAATCACAGCAGACGATCCAATTTTAAAAGGCACGAGGCGTTCAATGTAGTTTTTATAAAACTCGCCAAGCGCATCTGCACAAGCCATCATGGTGTCCAGGTTTTTAGCTGTCCGCTGGCCTTGAACGGCGTGGAATCCGGCATTTGCAAATCGGTTTATTTCACTTAAGAAATCTGGGTGGGCAAGGTTGTCGGCATCAAAAACGGTGATAAAATCATGCGCTCTTTTGAAATTCTCAGCGGCATGGATAATAGATTTAGCTTTCAAATTTAGTGGCTGGGAAGGACACAAAACTGTCAGTTTTCCATGTTCAATATCCCAATCTGAAATATCGCAATTATCAGCGACCAAGTAAACATGGTGGTTATGGTGGCTTTGTTTTAATAGTGATTCCACCAAACCCTTCGCAATATCTGCATTTTTGTAAGCAGTAATGATGTTTCCAAAATCATAGTTCTTAGGATTGGAAACAGTTCCTATTTTTTTATTTACAAAAATGGAAAAAAAGGTATTGATAAATGGCAATACAAGGAAAAACACAAGTACGCTTGATAAAATCAAATAAAGATAACCCATTATTTCCATTGGACAGAATTCGTGAATTGATTAAGATGCTGCGTCGGGTAACGGTCAGAATAAAAGTTTCTGGTTCTTAGATCAAAAAGAAATTTGTTTACTAAGCGAAAAGAAAAAAAAGGGGTAGAGCCTGTCTTATATTTTGATGTGTCCTGTGTGAGCAGGGAACAGTCTGGGATAAAATTAAGTCTATTCCCGATTTAAGATTTAAGATTACATGATATTTGATTTTTGAACCCGCTGCCTGCAATCAAAAATCAAAGTTCAAATATCATGTAATCTTAAATCAAGTAGAAACCTGTTTATTAAGTGATAAAAAAA
>JAJCYI010000111.1 GCA_029263015.1 Saprospiraceae bacterium
TCGACACTTTTGACGAGGTTATTTTTTCGTCAGACAAGGCAAAAAAAATTAGCATAGCCATAGCTACGGTCATTTTTTTTAACAAAGTATGGCGGAAAAAGAGGCCGCCAAAAGTGTCGATTATTTGAGTTCACCTACTTAATATTAATTTCTTTTTCTCAATAGTTCGGTACATTACTAAAATAATATTAGGATGGATTTCTTTATTAACCATTCATGCAGATGATAATGGTCAAGCAATTCATGACTATTTGGGGAAGTTAGTTATGACAGTAGAATAAAAAAACGCACCGTTCCGGAATTCTATAGCATAAACAAATCATCTTTAAAACACGTACTCTATGAAAAACCTATTTACCATTGCTTTAATCTTCATTTTAACTCCAACATTGGTTTTTTCCCAATCAAGAAAAAGGATAAAAAAGGTCATCAATGGGGCAACGATCATCAATTTTTACCCGGCTATTGAGCCGTTTACTTTTAATAAGGACTTTTATATAAAAGAGAATAGTCTCGAGTTGAAATATATCACCGCCACTTCAGGGACATTTACCATAAGTGAAGGTGACTCCGTGAATATTGAAAGAATAGATGATCTCCAGATGCCTTCCCAAACCTTGGGTATAGGTGGGAGTGTGCAGTTCGTCAAAGGGGATAAATTATTTCACGAAATTTCTTTGACGAGGCTCACCTATAACAAATCGTCACTTGTAGAAAATTATATTTATACAGATATAATGGGTGATGAGCGGGTGGCCCCCATAGGGTATAAGCAAAAATCCTTCGCCATAGGGATGAGGTATGAATTGGGAATGTATTTTGGCAACAACAAAAGGGCTAAGGTCAGGTTTGGGCTAAGCGGCGGCGTTGAATCGACTTTTTACCGTTACGTGAGGACGCCTGCAACGACACAAACATACCCGATCAAAGCCAGACTGTTTACGATCGAGGTTGCTGTCATTCCAGTGCTCTCTGCGAAATTGTCCAAAAAGCTGACCATGGATTTTAAGATCATCCCAAATTTTTTGACGGCTGATTTAGGGAAGATTATTAAGGAAGACCCAACCTTGCCGCAAAGAGCGCAAGAAAAGGATCGGGAGTTTAATTTGCCGGAAATCAATACGTCGTTGAGTGTGATTTTAAGGTACAACTTCAAGGAAACAAAAAGATAGCAAGATAAAGTACTTAAACTACTGGTTTCAGTTTTCAAAATGAAAACCCATGTTTTGCTTGTCTCCGACGATCGCTTATCCCTGGCAGGCAAAGTATTGCATCCATATATAATAGTCTCAAAAACTTAATGAGCTGAAAATGATTAGATAAATTGACATTTATGGATCAATTTACTACCTTTGATGCGATCAAATGATGGCATCATGATTCAAAAGTACTACGAAGGCACACCTCTAATAATCAACTTATCGATTGAGATTGGTAAGTTGTTGGGTATTGTAGATTCAACTTATTTAAGAAAGCCTAAAACTCACCTGAGAAAAGGAAACAGGATTAAAACCATACAATCTTCTTTAGAGATTGAGGGGAACACATTGTCTATTGAGCAGGTTACTGCAATCTTCGAAAATAAAAGGGTGATAGCCCCTGCAAAAGATATTAAAGAAGTGCAGAATGCCATGAAGGTTTATGATAACCTGCTTGGCTTTTCTCCTCTAGAACAGGAATCGTATTTGAATGCTCACAAAACATTAATGTCGGGCCTTGTAGATGGGGCGGGTAAATACAGAACCAAAGAAGTAGGAATATTTAAAGGAGATGTGGTAGCGCATATGGCTCCACCTGCTTGGAATGTTCATCATTTGATGGGTAATTTATTTTCGTATTTAAAGAAAAGTGATGATAATTTGATAATTAAAAGTTGCGTGTTCCATTACGAGATGGAATTTATTCACCCATTTATGGATGGGAATGGAAGAATGGGAAGGTTGTGGCAAACCATTGTACTAATGCGAGAAAATCCTGTTTTTGAATTTCTTCCAATTGAATTAGAAATTAAAAACAATCAAGAGCAATACTACTCGGCACTATCTCAATCAGACAAAGAAGGAGTCTCAACAAAATTTGTTGAGTACATGCTGAATATAATTAAGGTAAGTCTTGAAAATTTAATTGCAGACCAAAGACGTACATTGACAAATGAAGAAAGGCTGCTATATTTTAAGGAACATACTAAATTAAAGGAGTTCACGAGGAAAGATTATTTGACTATGTTTAAGAATATTTCAACAGCTACTGCTACCAGAGATTTAAAAAAAGGTGTTGAGAAAGGAATTTTGAAAAAAACAGGAGACAACCGAGTTGCTAAATACGAGTTTATTAAAGTGCAATGAAAAAAAAAAGCGTCCCTCACTTCACCAAAACAACATCTCCCGAATACTCCAACACTTCAGCATCAATAAATCCAACCTTAGCCATCCACAAAAAAACACCGGTATCCAGTTCTTTTTCGTTAAATATTCCGTCCCAACCAAATTCAGGATCGTTCAGAGGTGTGTTATACACATCAAAAACAAGCTCTCCCCAGCGGTTGAAAACCTGAAAAGATATTATTTCTGAAACAGCTTTTCCGGCACCAATGAAAAAGAAATCATTGATGCCGTCATTATTAGGTGAAAAGGCATTTGGGAAATAGACGTTCCTTACTTTATCTACATTTATGGTAATGCTATCGGTGGCCGTGCAGCCATCTATCGAGGTGACGGTCAGGCGATAAGAAGTGTTATTGACAGGCAAAGCAAAAGGCCGCAGGCAATCATCGCAACTGAGTGAATTGAATTCAGTCCAAACGATGTCGGTAATATTTGAGCCGTTGGTATTGGTAGGAATGAGGATGTCGCAACCCAATTGAACGGTCAGGTCGTCGCCCAACTCAATAATCGGGATGTCTGGCGCTTCCAAGCTTCCAGTATTTTCAGTCAGACAGTTATTGGCATCCATGGCGAAAAAACTATAATCGCCTTGACTGAGGTCAGAATAAACAGTGGCATCTGAAAAACCACTGTTCCCCAATGCAAAAGTATATGGCGGCGTGCCGCCAGAAGCATTTGCCAAACTGATAATGCCCGTTTCAAAACCATCGCAATTTGGATCGGTGAATAGTACATCCAAACTAATCGTGCTGGGTTCTGTCAACGTAATGTCAGCAGCCCGCACACAGCCATAGTTGTCGGTGACATTTACTGTGGAAATTCCAGCTGATAAACTTTCTGCTACATTCTGCATACTGCCGTTGTCCCACAAAAAAGAATAGGGCGGAACACCACCGCTTGGCGTAACGAATGCTGTCCCGTCCGATCCACCAAAACAGCTGAGGTTAAACCCATTGAGGTCAACAGCTTGCATTTCGATATTGATTGCAGGCGGTTCGGTCACTTCTTGAAACATGACGACATCGTTGCCAAACGTGTCCATGATATTTATTTCATAAATACCCGCAGGTACATTGAGTATTTCATTATTAATGAAAAGGTTGGTATTGCCAGTGCCGCCAATAGTGGGTTCGGTGATATTGCTCCAGTCATAAGTAAAAGGGGGCGTTCCGTTTTCCACAGAGAAAATCAACATCCCAGTTGCCTCGCCATTGCAAATGGGTTCCACGTAATCGGTCGAGCCGATGATCTCGCATTCTATGATAAACAGGTCGAGCGTGACGAGGCTATCGCAATCCTGAGTAGTTAAAATAGTGTCCAGAAAAATCCCCGTTTGGGAATAAGGCGTTTGGCCAATAAAAAAGGATTCGCCATTGCAAAGGTTGATGTCGATAAATTCGGAGGCTTGTGGCAGCACTTCAAGCGTAACAAAAATGGCGCTGTCGCAGCCGTTGAAAGTGGTAATATGATATTCATAATCACCAGCCACCGTCAATGATTCGCCAGCTACTATAATACTGTCCCCGTCGCAAATCGTTTCATCAATGAACAATGGTCGAGGCGTGTGGACAGTAATTGTTGTGCATTCCTGGGGCGCTTGATCGCAGACGTTAGCGGCAGTCACGCATAGTTCGTAAGTCCCGTCTGTCGGAAATGTAAGTTCAATATTCTGGTTGGTATTTGGTTGAAGGTCACCGTCAACCCTCCAGTAATAAATAGCAGCACCAACATCACCAGTCGTGGTATAAGTAGTTGGGAAGTCAGCACAAGTTTCCATTTCTCCACTAATGACACCGGATGTAGTTAACTGGCCAACAGCGGTGCTACCCGCCAATACTTCAAATGTCCAGTCGCACCTATCTCCTCCCGAGCCATCCATTATCATGTAATAATGTTGGCCGATGTTTAGGGGGACATCGTTCGTAAAAGTGTAACTTGTATTTTCAGGAATATCTGTGTTGCATTCGGTGATGGGCGTAAAAGTCTGGCAGTCCAGGCTTTCAAAGAATCCGATTTCCAGCCCCCAGTTAATGGTGCAATTGGTGACAGTCACTTTTATTGACAAATTGGTGCTTCCGGCAATAAAAGCGATGTATGACATATTGTGAAACTGCGTGGTGCAAAACCCCTGAAAAGTTTGCCCCTGGACGGTCAATTCATTCCGGCCGGTAAAGCCATCAATATCGCAGATAACACAAGCCGTTGCGCAGGTAGAGGTCATGGCAGGGTCAGGGCCACATGGTTCAGGTTGGGCAATGGAGTATATTGCAGTGAGCAAAAAGAGGCAAAGTGCTATTGTGATTTTCATATTGTATGCTGCTGGGCTTTGAGCAAATTTATGGGATTAATGGTTGGAAGCTTGTTTTGCCTTCTGAATTGTGAGGCTTTGTGTTTTATGTGTCATTTTGATTAAACGCGGAGACGCAAAGGCGCAGAGGTTTTTAATACTCTCCGTGCCTTTGCATCTCTGCTTTCAAAGAAACAATGCCGCTGCGATTCCATCGGCTAAAAACTTTCCTTTGTTGGTCAGTTTAAAATGGTTGTTATTTTCGATAATTAAATCTTGCTGAATATATTTATTGATATTTATTAAAAAGTATTTTTCGCGACCCATTTTTTTTATTTTTAAAATATCAATTCCCCATTTTGTTCTAATACTTGTCAAAATGTATTCGTTGTATTGCTGCTCAGGCGTTAATATTTCTTTTTCAAAGTTTAATTTCTTTTCATTTAATGAACGCATATACTTTGCATTGTTTGCAATACTCCATTGTCGGGAAATACCATTAAAAGAATGTGCAGATGGGCCGATTCCTAAATATTTTTTGCCTTGCCAATATGCGGTATTATGTTTAGAATAAAATCCCTTTTTTGAAAAATTGGATATTTCGTAATGCTCGTAATTTTCATCATTTAATTTATTTATTAAATAATTAAATTGCCGTTCGGCCTGTACTTCATTTACAGGTTCTGCTTTTCCTTTTTTAATAAAATGATCGAGTGCTGTTTTGGGTTCAACAGTTAAACAGTAACAGGATAAATGTGGGATATTAAATTCAATTGCTTTGTCAATATTTGTTTTCCAATTAATATCAGGGGTAGTGGGCGATCCATAAATTAAATCAACCGTCAAATTTTCAAAACCAAGATCTTGTACATTTTTTATACACGCTTCTGCCTCTCCAGCATTATGTGCCCGGTTCATAAATTTTAAATCCTCATCAAAAAAAGATTGGATGCCAATGCTCAACCTATTAATGGGTGATTTTTTTAATGCTTTTATTTTTTCAGGAGTTAAATCATCGGGGTTGGCTTCGAGTGTGATTTCGAGCGATTTGAGATTTGGAGAAATAGAAAATCGGGAAATTATTTTTTCAAAAAATAAATCTAAGTCACGCTGTTCGAGAAGAGAAGGCGTGCCGCCCCCGAAATAAATAGTTTCAATAGGTTCGCCTTCGAAATAGTCCTTTTGGAGTTCCAATTCTTTGAGCATGGCAGCGACCATTTCCTCTTTGTATTTTACAGAAGTGGAAAAATGAAAATTGCAATAATGGCAAGCCTGTTTGCAAAAAGGGATGTGAAGGTATATTCCAGCCATTTTGGTATTCAGTTGGCAGTTTAACAGTTGGCAGCCAGCAGCAAATCTATCACTAAGTACTGAAAAACAAGCGAATAGCCAGCTTCAATATGCTTGGAAAAAATTTGCCAGCAATAGATTTTGTTTTACTTTCGCCGATCAAACGAAAAACCTGGAAAAATCCAGGAGTTCGATGGTCATTTTAAGGATTGGTTTTGACCTCTTTTGAACATTGAACCTCCTTTCTTTTCAGGGTGAAAATTAAACTTAATAAGATATTGGACAATAGAATATAGATGATAGCTTTTTCTATAGTCTATTTTCTAAAATCTAAAGTCTGTTTTAAACAAATCATTCAAATCAAATAAGATTATGGCAAATAGTTTAATGATGATGATTCCAGTAATGGGTGTATTGGCCTTGTTGTACACATTCTGGAAATCTTCCTGGGTAACAAAGCAGGAAGTTGGAACAGAGCGCATGGGCAGGATTGCCAACAATATTGCCGACGGTGCAATGTCATTCCTTAAAGCTGAATACAGGGTATTGGCAATTTTTGTAATAGCTGTTGCCATCCTTTTGGCTGTCAGTGGAAACACCGCTAATTCTTCCCCATTGGTAGGTCTTTCATTTGTAATAGGTGCAATCTGCTCTGCATTGGCAGGGTTCATCGGAATGAAAGTAGCCACAAAAGCAAACGTGCGTACCACTAACGCTGCTCGCACAAGCCTTGGAAAAGCACTTGAAGTGGCTTTTGCCGGCGGCGCAGTAATGGGGCTTGGCGTAGTCGGCCTCGGCGTTTTGGGGCTTGGCTCTTTGTTCCTCATTTATTCCGGCATAGGCTGGGAAATAAATAAAGTGATAACCGTTATTACGGGTTTCTCTTTCGGGGCATCTTCCATCGCCTTGTTCGCCCGTGTGGGCGGCGGTATTTATACCAAAGCTGCTGACGTGGGCGCTGACCTCGTGGGAAAAATAGAAGCAGGCATTCCTGAAGATCACCCGCTCAACCCTGCAACCATCGCCGATAATGTTGGCGACAATGTGGGTGACGTGGCCGGTATGGGTGCCGACCTTTTTGAATCATTTGTCGGCTCTATCATTGGTACAATGGTCCTTGGAGCGGCATTTATCCTTACCAAAGACGTGGACGGAAATATTGTCTCTGGGGCGCTGGGATTTGAGCAAGGCAACGATTTTAGTGGCCTCAATGCAGTGCTGCTGCCATTGGTTTTGGTGAGTATCGGTATCGTTACTTCGATCATCGGTACTTTCTTCGTGAAAGTAAAAGAAGGCGGCGACCCGCAAAAAGCTTTGAACAGGGGCGAGTTCTTTTCTTCTGGCCTGATGCTGGCCGCAACTTTTGTTGTTGTGAAATGGATGTTGCCGGAGACTTGGAGCATGGGCGGTGTTGAGTACAGTTCGATGGGTGTTTTTTACGCCGTTATTTTTGGTCTGGCAGGCGGACTTTTCATTGGTATGATTACTGAATATTATACGGGTACGGGTACGAAGCCAGTGCAAAGTATTGTTGACCAGTCAGTTACGGGTTCTGCAACTAACATCATCGCCGGCCTCGGCGTGGGCATGCAATCGACTGCTATTCCAATCTTGATTTTGGCCGTTGCTATCATCGGTTCTTATTCTTTTGCTGGACTTTACGGCATCGCCATCGCTGCGGTGGGAATGCTTTCCAATACGGGCATCCAATTGGCAGTCGATGCTTACGGGCCAATTTCTGATAACGCAGGTGGCATCGCCGAAATGGCGAACCTGCCCAAAGAAGTCCGTGGCCGTACCGATAAATTGGATGCAGTTGGAAACACGACTGCTGCTATCGGAAAAGGTTTTGCCATCGGCTCTGCTGCCTTGACGGCATTGGCATTGTTTGCGGCATTTATCACTGCTTATAACTTCAGCCATCCTGATGCCCAATTAGGAGCTATCGACATTACGAACCCATATGTAATGGCCATGATGTTTGTTGGTGGCATGTTACCCTTCTTGTTTTCTGCCCTATCAATGGGTGCGGTCGGACGTGCTGCGATGGATATGATACAAGAAGTTCGCCGCCAGTTTAAAGACATTCCTGAGCTGAAAGCAGCTCTTGCAGTGATGAAGAAAAATGACGGTAAAGAAATGTCGGAATGGAGTGCTGCCGATCAAAAAACTTTTGATGCTGCAGACGGAAAACCTGAATATGGCAAATGTGTGGAAATCTCTACCGCTGCTTCCATCCGGGAGATGGTCCGTCCGGGACTTTTGGCAGTGCTTGCCCCTGTGGTAGTTGGTATTACACCCGGCCTGCTCGGCATCGGAGAGGGTAGCAAATTGGGCGCTGAAATGTTGGGTGGCCTCTTGGCAGGCGTAACGGTCTGCGGTGTGCTCATGGCGATCTTCCAGTCCAATGCCGGAGGTGCTTGGGACAATGCCAAGAAGATGTTCGAGGAAGGTGTCAAAATTGGGGGCGAGACTTTTTACAAAGGTTCTGAGCCGCACAAGGCAGCCGTTGTTGGTGATACGGTTGGCGATCCATTTAAAGATACTTCTGGCCCATCACTCAACATCTTGTTGAAATTGATGTCGGTGGTGGCTTTGGTGATTGCGCCATTGCTTTAATACAGAAATAGATATATAGAAATAAAAAAGCCCTGGCAGGAATGCTGGGGCTTTTTTTGTTTATTTAGTAGAGTAAAATTAATAAATTTGCGTAATTGCAAAAAAAAGATCATGTCGATACCAAAAAGTCGAATTGTCAAAGTTGTGGATTTGTTCTGCGGTGTTGGAGGACTGACTCATGGATTATTTAAAGAAGGATTCAACGTTGTAGCTGGCTACGATTTAGACGAAGCTTGTAAATATCCATACGAAGCGAACAATAAATCAACCTTCTTTAGGCGAGATATTGTAGATGTTTCAAGTAAGGAAATTAATGCGCACTATAAGAACTGCGATATAAAAATATTAGTAGGCTGTGCTCCGTGCCAACCTTTTTCTACTTATTCTTATAAAACTGCGGATAAAAATAAATGGCAATTGCTAGGTCATTTTGCAAGGCTTATTCAAGAGATTCAGCCTGATATTGTTTCGATGGAGAATGTTCCACGGCTGGCTAAATTTACTAAAGAACCTATTTTTAAAGAATTTTTAGAAACCTTGAATAACAACGGCTATAATTGTTCTTACAAAATAGTTAACTGTCCTGATTATGGTATTCCTCAACATAGG
Source organism: Saprospiraceae bacterium (assembly GCA_029263015.1). GTDB lineage: Bacteria > Bacteroidota > Bacteroidia > Chitinophagales > Saprospiraceae > UBA6168. Next base: position 9,190 of record JAJCYI010000111.1, read on the forward strand.
AAAAGGTTAGTATTATTAGCTTCTAAATTTGGAAAAATTTCATTAATTCCTGAGACCCATGACCAAGATAGTTATAAAACTGTCAAAAATGCAATTGGAAAACTTGAACCACTTAAAAGTGGCGAGGTTTCAAAAAAAGATTCTTTACATAGGGCTGCCAAACTTTCTGAATTAAATCTAAAAAGAATAAGACAATCAAAGCAAGGTGGAACTTGGAAAGACTGGGACGAAAATTTGGTATTGGAATGTCATAAAAAGCCTTCTGGAAAAACCTATGTTAGTGTTTATGGTCGCATGAGTTGGAATGAGCCTGCGCCAACTATAACTACTCATTGTACAGGAATTGGAAATGGAAGATTTGGCCACCCTGAACAAGATAGAGCAATTACTTTACGAGAAGCTGCAATTTTACAATCGTTTCCGAAAGGATATAAATTTATAAAACCAAATGAAGACTTTAAAGTAAAAACAATTTCGACTCATATCGGCAACGCCGTTCCGGTTACGTTAGGCAGAATAATTGGAAAAAGTATTAAGAAGCACTTAAAAAATATAAACTGATAAAATCATTGAAATGGATACTTATCAACAAGGAGAATTGTTTCCAAAGTTTACACCGGAACAACAGGATCAGGCTGAATCTCAAATAATAAAAGAACAACAAATAGTTGATTATGAAATTCGTGAATATCCGATTGAAGTTATAGTTCAAAAGTATTTAGACGGAAAAGGAGAAAACAATAATGAAATATTTATCCCTAAATATCAACGTAAATATGTTTGGAAACAAAATCAAGCTTCAAAATTTATTGAATCAGTAATGCTTGGTTTGCCCATACCTTATATTTTCACGGCAGATAATGAAGGAAGAATGGAGGTTGTTGATGGTTCTCAAAGGATAAGAACTATTTTTTATTTTATGAAAAACCAACTTGAACTAAGTGGTTTGAAAAAATTAAATAAACTTAATGGGTTTAAGCATAAAGATTTACCTTTAATTAGGCAAAGGAGGTTTAATAAAAAGACTTTAAGGATAATTGAATTAACCGAAAAAGCAACATTAGAGGTTAGAAAAGATTTATTTGAAAGGATAAATACTACGTCCACAAAACTAACGGATATGCAAGTAAGGAGAGGTGTATATGAAGGAAAATTTAATGATTTTATTAAAGAATGTGCTTCTAATGTTAAATATATAATTCTTTGTCCTATTAGTAAAGCTAAAGAAGCTAAGGATGATAGATTAGAAATGGTTTTAAGGTTTTTTGCTTATTCTGATAACTACCTAAAATTCATCCATTCAGTGAAAGACTTTGTTGATGATTATATGAAATCAAAGCAGAATAAATTTGATGGTGAAAAAATGGCGGAAGATTTTGAAAATATGTTAGATTTTGTTGAAACATATTTCCCACATGGTTTTAAGAAGACTACTGGTTCGAAAACTACTCCGAGAGTTAGGTTTGAGGCAATTTCAGTTGGTGTGCATTTAGCATTGAAAGAGAACCCGAATTTAACCCCACAACCTGTGTTTGATTGGTTGTATTCAGAAGAATTTATGAAGCATACAAAATCAGATGCTGCAAATAATAAAAATAAAGTTATTGCCCGGATCGAGTATGTTAGAGATAAATTATTAGAAAAATGAGAAACGTAAAACGAGATTTCAATGATCGAGTAAATGAAATAAATATTTATTTTACATTTTTAGAAAATGTAATGATAAAAGGTGGTAATATTATTTATCCCGACAAATCAATTGATACATTAACCCCTGATCTAAATAAGATATTCAGGGCGAACTCTTTTTTGTTATTGTATAACTTATGTGAGTCATCTATTAAAAATGCAGTTGAAGAAATTTATTTTACTCTAAATAGAGAAGGAGTTAGTTTTGATGATTTAAAAGAGGGTATAAAAATAGAAATAATAAAATTTTTGAAAAGCAATATAAATGCTTCTGATTTTGTATCTTCGATAAACAATATTGCACCAGAAATAATACTAAAATGTTTTGATTCTGAAAATTTTTTATCAGGAAATATTGATGCAAAGTCAGTTAGAGAAATAGCTAATAAATATGGTTTTTCGCATCTAACAAATCCAGAAATTACTAAAAGTGGCTTCCATCTCAGAACAGTAAAGAGTAAAAGAAATGAATTGGCGCACGGAATTTTTTCATTTAAAGAATGTGGAAAGGATTATTCAATTCAAGATCTGATTTCAATCAAAAATGAAGTTGTAGAATACCTAAAGCAGATATTAAATAATATAGAGGCATACCTTGCCGCTAAAGACTATTTGGTTTTGTCAACAATGTAAAACATCATGCGTGTTATTATACTTGTTGCTTATATAAAATTATCATCAATCTCCGTTCCTCCTCTTCCTCCTATCCTTCCAACTTTTCAAAATAAAATCATAAGTGAGGACAAGCACAATGGACTGGAAACGAGAAGAAGTAGAGCCATTATCGCTAAAGCTGAACAGGTTATCAGGAGTAATATTCGATAAATCCACTAAACGGCCATTCGTTTTTTTAATACCAAAAGCATAGTCCAGGCCGAGGGAAAATTGGTTGTTATTGAACGTAAAAAATCCACCGGCGGAAAGGTGGTGAATACTTGGGGAAGTGCTTAAAAAACTAAGAGTCTGCAAATCTTGATCGACCACCCTTTGGTTTCGGTCAGTTCGGAAGCCCATGATGAGGGTTGTTTTTTCACTGTATTTTTTTTGTACACCCAGGGCAACATTAAGCACGGCCCTGTTTTCTGTACGGACCAAGGTGGTCTGTTCGTTCCCTCCGTTGGCCAAGCCGTTGAACGGATCATTAGTATCATTGATAATAGTATATAGAGGGATTCTTTCAAAAAATTCCATCGAAATAGAAAAGCGGGTTTTGTTTGATTTCAGGTCAATTCCCATGCCTACCGACCACGGCGTTTTGTAATTTTGTAGTTCTGCGTTGACCAAGTTTGAAATTAAAACGGTACTTCCGTCGTCGAATTTTTTTTGATCGTTGGAATCATAGCTTGCGCTGCTTTGGTAATTGTAGTAAGTCGGAGTTGTAATTACGAGGCCAATTTTCATGTCCCCTTCTCCAGCACTAAACCCCACTTTGGTGAGCATACCCCCGTGGGTAGAAAAAGCATACCTAAAATTGGAGCGCCAACCCATCAATAATTCGAACGGGTTGTCGCGGTTAACGATTTCTTTTCGAATGGAAAGGTCAGTGCTTTCTGAGTGGAAGGTCAGGAATTGGGAAACGCCAATGGAAAAATGACTGCTGAAACGGTAGGCAAGGGCAAACCCAAACCACCGCTCGGACATTTTACGTTCAAATTCCAAATCCCCTAAAAAAAGCAGATCCTGCTGGTTTTCCACCACGCCTACCTCACGGGCCCGCAAGCGGACATCGGAGCGAAAGCGGGTAAAAGAAGCTATGGCAGCCCTGATTTTTTCATTTTTAAAAGGCTTAAAACCAATGGCGGCGTATCCGGGTGCAAAACCAAAACTCTCGTCCTTTATTTCGTTGCCTGCACCCAGATAGTTTTTTGTTTTCAATACCGAGTAAGAAGGTGTAAAAAAAGAGAGAGATAAACCGAAATCTTCTCCATTGCCCAATGCTCCAGGGTTGTAAAAAACAGCAGTCTCATCTTCTGTGGAGGCAATTACAGCTCCATTGAGCAACAAGCCTTTTGCGCCATATTGATGTGTCCAGTAATGAGCATCGTTCTGGGCATTTGCCGAAAACAGAAAGGGAAGCAAAACAAGAATAAAGAACGCTCTGATTCTAAAATTATACATTAAACTGCAATGTTAACTTGGCGAACGTGATGATGTATAAAACGCAAGCATTTAGCGTTGACAACTTTTCAAAAGTTGTCAACGCTTGCTCATAAGGTGCTGGAAATCAATAAAATGTTACAATTCATGATTCACATAATTTAGGGGGTTACTTCAAGTAGTCCCCTAAATTTCTCCTATTTTAACTCAACAGGCATTCTCACCATTGTCGTATCCCAAGCAATAATCATGTCCACATTTTTGTCATCTTTCTTTTCAAAAAGGATGGCCAATTCCTCAATCTCTTTTGGCGTTTTTGAAACAGGTACACTGACCTTTGCAACATTTTTTTCATCATCGTGACCGAACGTGCCCCAAGATGGAATATTCTTGTGGATTACTATTTCCCAATTGTCAGCATTCACCATAGCGTTTATACCATACCTGCCAGCTTTGACGTCTGTGCCCCCGATTTTTACATCTTCGTAGAAAGTGATTTCGGTCGTTTCATTGGCACCGACCCTCCATACTTCACCGTACTTTAAGAGTTCACCAAAAATTGTCCGGCCTTTTTTTTGTGGCCTTCCGTACACTACACGAATTTTTGGATCAGCTTCAGCCAACTCCTCTTCTGTTTCAATAAAATTGCGAAACCTTGAATTGGCTGGGTACTGCGCTAAATCCATTGGGCTTTTGTCATCGCCGGAAAGAGATACAGGATTGAAACTGATAGGGAGCACTGTCCTCGTCCGGTCCCACTCAAATACCATATTGCATGATTCATCATCCACTCGCTGGAAACCAACGGTGAAAGATTCACGACTGTTGGACACATTAGTAACGGGGACTTTCACAGAAACGATGTCTTGAGTTTCATCTCTGTTTGAGGTTCCTGCAATATTTGTTTCTGTAGAAATCTTGATGATCCAGTGGCTGGGATGGACTTCGGCGAACATGGTATAATAGCCAGTATTGATAAATGTGCCGCCAATTTCCACAGGCGCATTGAAGAACACTTCGGTCGCTTCGTTGGCACCCAATCGCCAAGTTTCACCATAAGGGACGAGTTTCCCGAAAATTTCCCGATCGTTCTTCTTTGGCCTACAATAACGAACCCTGATTTTGAGCGGTGTATTTTTATCATCCCCTTTCAGATAGTTTCTCCAGGCTGCGTTTCCTGGATAAGTTGCTGCATCCATTGGACTTTTGTCCATTGAAGGGAATTCAAGTTCTTGCCCAGTCACCATTTGTGAGCTAATGAAAACAAGAGCAAGCAAAAGGAAGGTACTTTTTAAGTTCATGATAATTGAATTTTTTAAATTGAATTTTTAAGAATGGAGGTAAAAATAGAGTTTGTTCCGAGTTTAAAACAACTCTATAAGGATAAACCGCCGCCAATATACTTCCGGTAACTGGACAGCATTCATCCTTTGGAAAAATAGAATCTGCGGAAATGTATTTTGTCGCAATACTTAAACATTCGCATTAAGTGGCCTAAAAATGGAAGGGTACGGGACGCCATTTTTTGGATTTACACACCTTACCGGACACTGCACCATTTTTTATTTCTCAGCCAACTTTTGTTCTATCCGGGCTAGCCGTTCTTCCATGGCAATCAGTTTTTGCAAGATCAACACATGCGTTTTTTTGGCGTCGATCCCAACTGGGCTTTTATCGCTGTGTATTTCTTTAGCAATAGCTTCGTACAATTTTTTTTCTATTTTAAGATTCATTTCTGAAATATTTTAGGTGTTTAAATCTTAGGCGGTGTTAGAGTTTTTCTAACTGGATGCCATAATCATATTGTAAATCTTCGTGCAATTTGGACAGGGCGGTTTTTATCTTTTTTATTTGCCCTTGGTATAGATTGGTCAGTACCTTGCTCCTATTAATAGGAAGGTTTGATTCATTTATTTTTTGACAAAAAAATATGCGGAGTTCGGTTTCGGTTTCTTTGTTTTTGGAATATCGGACGCATTTATCGAGGTAACGGAGTATTTTTCGCAAGCCTTTTTTGATAAAATAAATCTGGGTTTTGTTGATCGTTTCCAACTGCGATTCCATTTCATCCTTAATACCGGCAATATATCTTGCCTCATTTTCAGATTCAAATAATAAGTAGGTCAGCAGCTCTTTATTGTCCTTTTTATAGGTTGCCAAACGCAAACATAAAGAGGTAAGTTGCGTCGGTTTCAGCGTATTCAATTCCTTTTTTATATCATAAATGGTAGCGGCTTGCATGGCAGAGTTGTTTTGGGAAACTGTTTGAAAACGATCTAAAAAAAATCCCCGATCTAGCTTGCACCGGATCGGGGATTATAGGTGAGTCGTTCACCCTATTAATAATAGATAGATTATTCTTCTTTCTTGCTTTCTTCTTCAGTAGCAGTGTCGGCTTCTTTCTCGCCTTCCTCGGCAGTAGTTGCGTCAGCTTTAACTTCTTCTTTTTTAGCCTTGGCCTCTTTTTTAGCAGGTGCTTTGGCTTTGACTTCTTCCTTTTTGCTTTCTTCCTCGGTAACTACTACTTCGTCTTTGCCTTCTACTTCAACAGCTACGTCTTCTTTTTTAGCCTTAGCCTTAACTTTTGGCTTCTTGACCTCTTTTTTAGATGCTGCGTCAGCTTCTTTGAACTGTGCTTTCAATTCGCTCAAAGCACCAAGGTCTCCGAGCGTGGCCCGTTCGACAGAAGATTGAGTTTTGCGAACTGCTTGACGAGTTTCGGTGCGCTCTTTACTCTTTTCTGCCCTTACCTGATCGTCGGCCTCGCGGCGCACGTCATCGAGGTAGCGGGTGTGAGAAACAAGAAGACGCTTGTCATCGCGGTTGAACTCAATTACTTTGAAAATAAGGAGTTCGTCAACATTTGCAGTTGTACCATCTTCTTTTTTCAAATGCTTTCCAGGAGCAAAAGCTTCGAGGCCATGCGGCATCTGAACAATCGCCCCACGGTCATCGCGGCGTAGTACAGTGGCTTCATGGAAAGAACCGACAGGGAAAACAGTTTCAAAAGTGTCCCACGGATTCTCTTCAGTTTGCTTGTGGCCGAGAGAAAGTTTACGGTTGTTTTTATCTACTTCAAGGATGATGGCATCAATGTCCTCACCAACTTTTGTAAATTCAGAAGGATGAGAATAACGCTTGGTCCATGAAAGATCGGAGATGTGGATCATACCGCCGATGCCATCTTCCAGTTCGATGAAAACACCGTACTGGGTCAGGTTTTTTACCTTCACAGTGTGGCGGCTGCCAACAGGGTACTTCACTTCGAGTTCATCCCAAGGGTCTTTGCTGAGTTGCTTAATACTAAGCGACATTTTGCGCTCTTCGCGGTCAATGGTAACCACTTTTGCTTCAAGTTCAGTACTCAGGCTGAAGTAATCTTTGGCGTTGATCTGTTGATTTCCCCATGATACTTCCGAAACGTGGATCAAACCTTCGACACCTGGCAGTACTTCCAAAAATGCACCGTAATCTTCAACGTTAACTACTTTACCTTTTACGATATCACCTTCGTTGATATCTTTTGCAAGAACCTCCCAAGGATGTGGCTGCAATTGTTTCAACCCAAGTGAAATCCGTTTCTTGTTTTCATCAAAATCAAGAACGGCTACGTTAATCTTTTGATTGAGCGACAATACTTCGCTCGGATGACTGATGCGGCCCCATGAAATATCAGTAATGTACAACAGGCCATCTACGCCACCAAGATCGAGGAACGCACCGAAGTCGGTAATGTTCTTAACCAAACCTTCAAGTACCTGACCTTTTTCAAGCGTAGAGATAATCGCATCCCTCTGCTCTGCCAAGTCGCTTTCGATGAGTGCTTTGTGGGAAACAACGGCATTTTTGATCTGCTCGTTGATCTTGACCACTTTGAATTCCATTTGTTTGCCAACAAACTGATCGTAATCCATGATCGGCTTGATGTCGATCTGCGAACCAGGAAGGAAGGTTTCCAATCCACCGCAGTCTGCGATAAGCCCACCTTTCGTTTTGCTGATGATGGTACCGTGGATCACCGTACCATTTTCGTATGAATCTTTGATAGATTCCCATGCACGGAGCAATTTTGCCTTGCGGCGGGAAAGGACCAACTGTCCTCTTTCGTCTTCTTGGCGCTCCACATACACTTCCACTTCATCGCCGATTTTTAAATCGGGAATGTCACGAAAATCACCATGAGAAACAAGCCCGTCTGACTTGAAATTCACATCAAGAACGACATCGCCAGCATTGATGGCCGTTACCCGCCCTTTTACGATTTCATTTTCCAGCAATGCGGTCAATGTTTCGTCGTATTGCGCTAGGTAGTCGTTGTGTTCGGCTTCACTATAAGCTTGGCCATGTTTATTGGCCGCACCCCAGTTGAAATCGTCGTGGGCATCACCAGTCGTGTAATCGACAGTGATTTCAAGTTCCTCTATCTCGTCTTCTTCTTCCTCTTTTGCTTTTTCAGAACCATTTTCACCCTTAGTTTCTTTTATGGGAGCTGGAGCAGTTTTGGTGGTAACTTCTTTTACTGCTTTAGCATTGGTAGTAGCTTCAGGTTTAGCCTCCTCCTCTACTATTGTTTCAGCAACAATGACTTCAGGAGCTTCTTCTGCTATAGTTTCAGCAACAACTGGCGTTTCAGTGGTTTCCTCTTGAGTCGCTTCAGCACTGACAGGCGTTTCAGAAGTTACCTCTTCAACCGTTTCAACGGCGGCAGTGGTTTCTTCTGTTTTTTCATTTTCAATTTTTTCGTCTAGCATTGATAGAATGCTTTTAAATGGTTAATAAATAGGTGGGTTCGAAGTATAATAATAGACTAAAAAACCACCGGGTTTACACGCTGTTCTTTTGCCTGGAGAACAATGATATGAACCTCCTTCCGGCAAAAGAGGCGCAAAGGTAAATTCTTTCGCTGGGGAAACAAAAGCAAAACCCGTTAATTTTTATTCTAAATAAAGGGTGAACGATTTGATAATCAATCGCTTCTGGTGTTCCTAGTATTTGTTTTAATTTGTGGACAGCCTTCTCTCAGTTTGTACTGTTTTAAAAATCAATGCTCAGAAACTAAGCCCGTAACTTGTACCGTTGTGAGGGTTTATTAAAGACAATCAATTATTTGTTGTTTATAAAAATGACTTCGTGAATATTCTTCATAGCTCGTTGATAATGAAGTACATGTTTACCATCATGGGGTGCTTCCTACTTGTTGGTCTTGCTGCGCAAGACCCATCGGAGGTTGCACAGCCTAACATTATTCCGAATCCAAGTTTTGAACGGTTTTCTTCTCCTCCTATCGGCTGGTTTTATAAAGGAGAGCACTATACCGATGTAATGAAATACTGGTCATCGGCTACCAATGCTTCCCCCGATGTATTTGGCCCAAGAGTGCGGGTGCCGGCACATTGGGAGGCCAAAGGGTTTGGTAAACAATCACCAAGAACCGGCTTGGCAATGTCAGGTATCACGGCGTTTGGCTGTGAAGAAGGCAAACCCCATTGCAGGGAATACATCCAGATCCAGTTAAGCGAACCATTGGTAACGGGGCAAGATTATCTGGCCGAAATGTGGGTGAGCCATTTGTCCAATTCACTTCGTATCAATAATCTAGGTTTTTATTTTTCTGATGTTAAAATTGATGAGATAACAGATGGCGTATTACACTTCGAGCCACAAGCCAAATCCAATAACATTTTGGAAAGCAAGGGCCAGGATTGGAGTTTGGTTTCAGAGAGGTTTGTGGCTGATTCAGAGGCTGAATACCTGGTTATTGGAAATTTTTTTCCAGATAGCCTCACCCAAGTAAGACCAGGGACTAAAGGTTCGTTGCCCTATGCTTATTATTATATTGATGATGTTTTGGTGAAAAAGATACCCCCGATATTACCCATTCCAGTTCGGGAAGATGATCTCTCCAATATTAAATTAGAAGAAGGAAAATCCATTGCGCTCCGTGATATATATTTTGAACACGATGAATCTGAACTGATGCCCCGCTCATATGTGGAATTAAAAAAGCTATTGAAAATAATGCAGGATCATCCAGGCCTTGCTATTGAAATTTGTGGCCACACGGACAATACGGGCGGTTTTGATTACAACCGCAACTTGTCAGAAAAACGGGCGAAATCTGTTTCTGATTTTCTCAATTCCAACGGAGTCCCTGAAAACCGGACTGGTTTCAAAGGGTGTGGAAGCGCGCAACCAATAGCCACAAATTCCACTCCACAAGGCAGGCAACTCAACCGTCGGGTAGAGTTTGTCGTTTTACACAATGAGTGAATCCAGTGGTGCACTTTAGCCGTGAATTGCCAGTTGGCGGTTAGTGGTTCATTCCCTTTCTTTGCATCATAATTACTAATAGAGTCAGGAGAGAGGAGTCAGGGTCAGAAGGTCAGTAAGAATCAAAAGGGTATCGCTCTTTTTTACCGACCCCCTGACCCCAGGGCTGTTAAGTTCTCGTTTTTAAATTTTAAATGTAAAAATGGCCTGCACGTAAAACACTCGTGATCAGTTAAATACGTGTGTTTTATTTTTACATTTATTATTTATTATTTTACATTTTACATTAAAACCCTTAGCACTTAACAGCCCTGCCCCTGACCCCTCTCTCCTGACCCCTTTCATTAAACATACAATCAGTTATTTATGGCTTATACCGAATCCAAAATGCTACCCCTCGGAACGGTGGCGCCAGACTTTTCACTGCCCGATACTGTCTCTGGAAAAACCATCCTTTTGGATGATGTGGCCACCGATAAAGGCTTAGTAGTCATGTTTATCTGTAATCACTGCCCATATGTGATTCATGTAAACGAGGAGGTGGTCAAAGTGGCGAAAGATTATGCTGCGCAAGGGGTTGGCTTTGTAGCCATCAGCTCCAATGATGTGGTTAATTACCCCGATGATGCGCCTGACAAAATGAAGTCCCATGCTGAAGAAGTGGAGTATCCGTTTCCCTACCTTTATGACGAGACTCAAGAAGTGGCAAGGATATATAATGCAGCCTGCACGCCCGATTTTTATGTGTTTGATAAAAACCGAAAATTGGTTTATCGTGGCCGATTGGACGATTCCCGACCAAACTCAGGAACGCCCCTTTCGGGAAGAGACCTGCGGACAGCATTGGACACGATGCTGGCTGGGGGAGAAGTTTCGTCAAGGCAATACCCAAGTGCCGGTTGCAACATCAAATGGAAAAAGTAATATTTGGTGGTTTGCCAACAATTAGCAACAAACAACAAAAATGAAAATCTTCCTCGGCACACTTGGCACTATTTCATTCCTGTTTTTGGCAGGGTGTATTTTGCTAAATGTGGCAGTTGCGTTGGTCTTTATTTTCCGAAAGAAAGGGGACAAACGTGCGGATTATTTTTTTGCGGCAATGCTAATAGCCTTTGCACTGACTTCTCTTCACCATGTTTTTATATTACAGGGAACCTACCGATCGAACCCTGAGTGGTTGTTTTTGCCAATTTATTTTACGCTTGCACTTGGCGCAACTTTGTTTTACTCCGTGAAATTGCGGTTGTTCCCAACCTATAAATTTATGGGCACGGATGTCAAGCATCTTATCCTACCAATTGGACAATTGGCCTATTTCCTTATTTTGTTCTTCTTTACAAGTGTTGCTTTTAGAATGGACTTGGGCAGGAAATTTTATTCACCTTTTTATGGTGGGCTGGAAATGGCATTTTATATCGGTACGTTTTACCTCTACCTGTTTGGTGCTTACCGTTATACCCAATTCAAAATATCTTTCTTGCGGAAGAAAATGGCAGGTGGGCAACCGCTCTACGAAGCTTTTGTACTCAGGCGGATGCTGCGGGTTATGATTATTCTTTTTTGGGTGAACAGCGCATACATCGTTATTGATTTTGCCATGTACGAACTACTCCGTTTGGACATGCACCACTTTCCAGGATTCACACGTTTTGGTGAACTTTCATTTGCGGCTATGGCTGGTTGGACAGGGCTATCGGGCTTTCAACTGCTGGTTCGCTTACCATATATCAATTCTTCCAAGCTTGTTTTTTCAGTACTGAAAAAAGCATTGAAAAAGGGCAAAAATAAGTAGCTTACCAGCGCTTGGCTTGGTACGGGTACCTCACCTGGTATTCCCGTTTTATCATCTTCGTCATTTTTTTACGTAAAATGTCAATGTTTTCTTTGTTGATGGCAGAGACAAATACATTGTCGTGCTCATACTGGTTTTTCAACCTTGATTGAAGCTCTTTTTCAATTTCATTTTTGGTTTCGTTGTCTACCAGTTCATCAAAGTATTTTTTTCGGTAGAGGTCTATCTTGTTGAAAACCAGTAAGGTTGGTTTATCCAGAACACCAAGGTCTTTAAGCGTTTTATTAACGGTTTGCAAATGTTCTTCATGGCGGGAATGGTCAATGTCCACCACATGAAGTAGGATGTCACTTTCTCTCACTTCATCAAGGGTCGATTTGAAACTTTCGACCAAGTGGTGCGGCAGTTTGCGTATAAAACCAACCGTATCGGAAAGTAAGAAAGGAATGTTCTCCCATACAATTTTCCGCACGGTAGTATCGAGTGTAGCGAAAAGTTTGTTTTCTGCAAACACTTCAGATTTGCTCATCAGGTTCATCAATGTTGACTTGCCGACATTGGTGTAACCGACCAGGGCTACACGAATCATCTGGCCCCTGTTCTTGCGTTGGGTTATTGCTTGGCGGTCTATCTTTTCCAACTGTTTTTTCAAGACAGAAATCTTGTCGCGTACGATACGGCGGTCAGTCTCGATCTCTTTTTCACCGGGGCCGCGCATCCCGATTCCACCTCGTTGCCTTTCCAGGTGCGACCAAAGTCCTCGGAGACGCGGCAACAGGTATTGGAGCTGGGCCAGTTCGACCTGTGTCCTTGCCTGTGCGGTCTGTGCCCTGCGGGCAAAAATGTCGAGGATGAGCGAACTGCGGTCAATGATTTTTACCTTGAGGAAAGTTTCGAGGTTGGAGACTTGTTTGCCGGAGAGGTCATCGTCAAAAATGACCATGTTGATGTTTTCGTGCTTTTCAATGTATTCGCCGATTTCTTCCAGCTTGCCTTTGCCGATAAATGTTTTTGGGTGCGGTGCATCGCGTTTTTGGATGAACCGCTTTATGGTTTTGGCACCAGCAGTGAGCGCAAGGAACTCCAGTTCGTTTAGGTATTCCTGCACCAGTTCTTCTGTTTGCTCATTGTGAATCAGGCCGACCAATACGGCAAATTCAGTTTCTATTTTTACACCCTTCTTTTCTTGGGTACTTAAGTTCCACTCTTTACTCATAAAACGAATTTAGCTGTTGTTTGAAATTGGAATTTATTGATTTCAAATGAATTCAATTTTACCAAAAAAATTTTAGTTGGGCAAGGATAAACAATTTAACCGTAAGAAATGGTTCATCACCTTTTAACCCACATGGCAGGATCGAGCCTCGTTTTTTCTTTCCAAACTTCAAAATGTACTTCTGAGGTATTGGTTTTGCGGTCAGTACTGACAATGCCAATTGATTGGCGGAGTTTCACATGGTCGCCTTTTCTGACCTTTACTTCTTCTAGATTGGAATAAACCGTGTAATATTCACCGTGTTTGAGGATGACCATATAATCGAAGCCAGGGATAAACTGAGTGCCGACAACCGTGCCTTCAAAAACAGCCTGTACCTGCGACCCCTGGTCGGTGCGGATGTCAATACCGTTATTGATAATCTCAACAGATTTGATGGTGGGGTGTTGCTGCCGCCCAAAACTTCCGGTCACGACACCATTGTTGACAGGCCATGGCAGAACGCCGCGGTTTCTGCGAAACTCGTAAGAAAGATTGAGGCTGGAATTGCTGGATGCTCCAGTAGCGGAAGGCGAAACATTCACATTGGCCGTTGCACGTTCCTCCCGCTTCGCTTTTTCCATGGCTTCATGGATTACTTTTTCAATCGCTGCGGTCAGCTTAGCTGCTGCTTTTCGTTTAGCAAGGAGTTGGCGGGACAGGCGGGACTCACTACCTTTCAACTCTTCGAGTATTCGGTTTTTAGCAGAAATTTCAAGGCCCAACATCTCGGAATGCCGCTGTTCCGTGGAGAGCAGCCTTTCTTTTTCTGATTTCTTTTTTTCTAAGTTGGTGATCTTTGAGAGCAATGTTTCTTGGGTATCAAGAATCAGGCGGGCCTGTTTTTGGCGGTATCGGTCGTATTGGCGAAGATATTGCCAACGACGGAAGGCATCATTGAAACTATCGGCTGATAGGATAAACAGCCAGTCGCTCCGAACCAACCGTTGGCGGTAGGCTTGTCTTACCATGACCGCATATTCGGATTTCAAGCGGTCAACATCATCTGTCAGTGCCTGGACGGCTCCAGTGGTACGGGCCACGGTTTCCAAAATAAGCAAAACCTCCGCTTGTAAGGTTTCGATAAGCTGGAGGCGTCGATTAATTTGTCGTTGTAAAGTGATAAATCGGGAATAAGTAGCTTCCCTGTTTTTTTTAGTCTGTTTTAGCAGTCTGCTCGTTAATTCAATTTCTTTTAGCAGTTGCTTCCGTTTTACTTCCAGTTCTGCACGGGAACTTTGTGCAATCGCAGCAGCACAAAGGAATATTAAAAATAAGACAATAAATACCCTCGGTTTTTGCAAAGATGAAAAGAGGGAACGTATCGGCAGGGGGTCATTTGACCATTTCATATCTGTTGGGAATCGAAAATGACATTTTTTGCGGGACATCAATCTCTACTTTTGAAAAATCAATATTAACCTGCAAGGTGCCCAAGTCAGGGCTGTTTAAATTAAAAATACGAAAATATGAAAATTTCTGTTTGTCGGCCAATGATTGATAATCAGAAGCCTTATATGACAACTCACGTTTGTTGCGGAAGTCTTCGATAAAAAACTCATTCAACAATATTTTTACTCCATCCATCCAATACTGTGCCTTTAGGTTGTCTGTCTTTTGGGTAAACTTATAGCGGGTACCATCAACGCCTGTTTCTGTATTGTTGGAAAAGAAAACAGGGTTGCCCAATAATAATGCTTGCAGACCTTGGAAGCCAACGGGAAGGTTGAATTCCTGTTGTGCGTATTCAAATGGTTTAGCCAAATATTGGTTGTTCAGGCGGTCAAGCACAAAAATGGAATCGGAAGTAATCAGCGCCCGCGCCCCTTCAATCCCAAATTTTTTGAAACTCATCCAAATAGCACTGTCCTTTTTCATGCGTATGTATGCCGTGAAACTTTGTTTCATGTATTCGTCCTGGTAATATATTTTTGCTTTTGTGCCCAGCCATTCTGCATTCACTTGGTTGGCGAGTAGTCGTTTCATCAGGTATTTTTCGCTGCGAGTTTTTATAGAACCTTTTTGTGCTTGGCGGGCAGGGTTGCAGGCGGTAACCATTAGGATGGAAAAGAGGAGAAATAAAAAGAATGTATTTTTCAAATTTGGTATTTTTTAGATAGAACGTAAAAGGCGAGGGAAAGGTATCATTAAAAGATTGTCCGACTAACTGCTTTATAAAGTCGAAAACGCAAAACTAATAAGAACGTCTGTCAAGGGTATTTCACAACCACCTTATTTCCTAATAAATGTCCTACCTTACCCTCAAAATTTACCCAAATAATTAACCTTTGTTACTTAATAGGCCTCGGCCTGGGGCCACTGACCATTGGCATGTTGAGCGACTGGCTGGAACCAACCATGGGGGTGGAGAGTTTGCGCGGGGCTTTTGTTTCTTCTTTTGCAACAGGGGGCATAGCGGCCTGGTTGTTTTACCTGGGATCAAAGTCTTACCAAAAGGATTTGGAATTAACGCATTAAAGAAAAAATGGAAATCAAAAAACAACTTTACCAAGCCTGTCTTTTCGATATTGAAAAACGCATGACAACAGCGCAAGAAGCGCTTGATGATGCAATTGCTGCTGGCAATGAAGAAAGTAAAAGCAGTGCTGGCGACAAGTATGAAACTGGTCGTGCCATGATGCAGATGGAGCAGGACAAGCACCGGGCGCAATTGTTGAAAGCGGCGCAGACTAAAAGTGAAATGACTCAGATAGATATAAAGAGGAAATGTATAAAAGTGGAGAAAGGGGCATTGGTGCACACCTCTGGCGGAAGCTTTTTTATTTCGGTTGGAATTGGGAAAATCAAATTAAATAATAGCTATTACGCCATTTCGCCCGAAGCACCACTAGCCAAAGCAATGATGGGGCATCAAGAAAATGAAATCGTACTTTTTCAAAATAAGGAATACCAAATTGTGGAAATTGTCTGATACGTTGCAAAGTAGCTATTCCTGGTCGGTTCTCAATTTTTGGGTAGTTGTTCCTTCTCAAAATAAGGTCATCTGTTCAGGAGCTGTCTTTTTGATAATTAACTCTCCAAAAGAAGTCCAATCTTTTTTTGCTATTCCCAATAAAGATTTTTTAATAAAATTAAAATCAATTAACTCATAAGCTTTACTGAAATCAATTCTCATTAAAATATCTTTTGTGATTGACCTTTTAGAATCAGGGAAAATTATCGATTTTAAGAATTTTTGAACATCTCCTGAATTTAGTAGAAAATGGGCAATTTTCGCATGTTTCAAATTGTCAAAACCAATAAAATAACAGGTGTCATCTAACATAATTGGTTTTTCATTGTCAGGTAAAATTAATGTAAAATGAGTGGTCTTGTACATTCCCGAAATTCCGATTTTATAATAGGCAAACGAATAATCACCAATACCAAAAATTGAAAAATCAGGTTTCCCTTTATAAATTGTGGATTTTCGCTTTTCAAAAAAATCTTTGTTTTTTCTGAGGTATTCAAAAGTTAATGGGAAATCCCGTTTTATATATTTTGTGTCTTGGCCTATCTTCTTTTGAGTGACGATAGTTGATTTTCTATAATTGTTTGTTTCTGTTTCTTTAAGGTCAGAACTTTTAAGAAGTCCAAAAATTAAATCTTTTTCAAAAAAAATTTCCTCTTTAAATCCATTTATATAATGCCCATTGAATTTTTCAAACTCCATTATTTTAGAGCAATCGTGTTTTATTCCTTGCCTCCAAATAAACTGCGATTTCCCGTCAATATCGTTAGCAGAATCATACTCCGAAACTGAATAGACTTGTTCTTGCGTGATAATCAGCATTTTATGTAATTTTGCATAAAAAAACAATGCACTATTTAGAAATAAATTCCGAACGCCAATTTAAAGATGCCACTGGATACAGCAAGAATAGTTTTTCAGAATTATTGAAAGATTATAAAAAAACCTTTTTTGAAGAATATGGACAAAAATATGAAGAATACATAAAAGAAGAAGCGATCACCCTTCCAAAGCTCAAAACATTGGGGGAATGTTTGTTTTTTGTATTGTACCAATTAAAGAACGGGCTGATATGGGGTTCTTTGGGCTTTACATTCGGGATGGCGGGATCATCGGCCCATGGTAATTTCAAGGTTTTTTTGGGCCTCCTTGAACTGACACTTGAAAAAAAAAGTGATGCCCAAAAGAAAGTTTGAGGGGCCCACTGAATTTGAAAAACATTTGAAGGGTGTTGACGAAATTATTTTCGATGGTTTTGAGAACATGACCGAACGCCCACAAGGATATGAGGACCAGAAAGTTAAATATAGCGGAAAAAAAGGTACACATACGGACATCGCCCTTTTGATGTCGGACAAACGGACATGGATATATTATGTCAGCGACTTCTATGACGGCAGCAATGTTGATTTTGGGCTGTTCAAAAAGGAATTCCCGCCGGGGAAGGGATGGTTCAAAAAAAAGAAAATAATAGTTGACCTCGGTTTTCAGGGCATTGAAAAATTATACGAGGCCAGGGAAATTATTATTGGAGAAAAAAAACCAAGGAAATCAGAAGGAAACCCAAAACCTGAACTTGCCCCTGAACAAAAAGAACGGAACAGGGAAGTCAGCAGGGAAAGAATATATGTCGAACATGCGATAGGAAGGTTAAAAAGATTTCGCATTCTAAAAAACAGGTGCAGGTTAAAATGTCAGAATTTTAAAAACCAAATTATTGGAATATGCGCTGGGCTTTGGAATTACGAATTAAATTTAAATAATTGATTCTCATGCCCGAACAAGTCTAATAAACGAATTTACTTTTATACCATCCAAATGTTGTTCGATTATTTAAAGAATAGAAATCAAATTCTTTACAAAGATATTCAGGTTCTTTATTGAGATTGGTTATTAAAAGGGATGCATCTACAGAAACATTAAATTCTTTTTTTGAATCGATATTTAATTTTTCAATATTCCCGATCCTGTATTTTTTATTTTGTTGGCAGTTTATTATGTTTTTTACAACAGAACTTTTGACCAAGAAAGCAAATATTCCGTTGTGTTTGTCAAAATGATCGAGCATCAAAAGTGAAATATATTCTCCTATATCAAAATTTCCTTTTCCAGTGATTGCATCAAGGCCACTATGTTTTTTAAAATTAGATTTTTTTGGCAAATTGTCTGAACCAATCGAACCCAATTCAGAATTAGTTACCCAAGGCGGATTTCCAATAATTAGTGTATTTAATTGTTCAGTTTGTTTTGATAAGCCTTTATAGGGAAATTCAAAAGTATTGGCATGTTTGATTTCAATGTCAGGGGTGGTAGCAGAAGGGTTTTGAATAAAGTAATTCAATATCCTGAATTTAGTTTCCCACACATAAGGTTGATAAATTTCTATGCCAACTATTTTTTTAATAGATTTTAATTTATTAAGAGAGGCAATGATAAAACTTCCTTTCCCGCAAGTTGGCTCTAAAATAAATTCTATTATAACTTCTTTTTCTGAAACGTACTTTACAACCTTATTTGCTAATTCATCATTTGTTTGGTAATCACCATACTCTCTTCTATTTGGTTCTTCAACCTTTGAATGTTGTTCTTGGATTGTTCGTCGTAATTCTATAGTGTCACTTTGGCTATTAAAAAAATTTGTGATCCCACATTTATTTTTAATAAAGGAGTTAGCTTTTTCAAGTGAATTTAATTGTTGTAAGTTGGCACTTAAGAAAGAGATAACCGAATCATTAATATGTGCTTCAAAATAATTCATTCATTTATTTTATCTACCAGTTTAGAAATCCCTTCAATTTCACCTGCTAAACTTACAATTCTTGCATATTGTAGTCTCCACTGTAAAGCATTGGAAATGGTTAAATACCCTTGTTTTGGTTTTTTGGCCATGATATTTTTAGCAATCAACGCAAGAGTGATTTCATCAGCAGGTATATTCTTGTCGTTGAGATAGGCAATTATATCCTCAATATTAGCACCATCCTTTATCATTTCTCTTAGCCTAAAAGTAGTGGTAAAGTCAGCCGTTCTTTCCTTTTCAAGAAAGGAACAACTCACAAAATTAAGAGTGGCAGTTCCTGTTTCAGCGTTATCATTTTTATCATAAACGAACACAAGTAAATTGTACCCCAATCCGAATATTTTCTGTTTAGCATCCTTGAATGGGCAAGAAGATTGTGGTTGTTTAATCGAAGTAACTTTTATATCAGTTTGGATAGTATCACCCGGTAAATCTATCCCTTTTGCATAAGAACCTTTATCATAATCAAATTGGTTTTTGAGGTATTTCTGAAATTTATGTTCAACATAAGTTCCGACCGCCTTGCCATCTGTTACGCCATACAATTCTTTGTTATTATAAATTGATTCTATTCCACAAAATTTTTTTGCTGCTTCTTTCAAAAATTCTATTGTCAGGTTTTTTTTTATCTTTTTTTAATTCATTTAGAGGGTTCAAAGTTCGTTCTTTTATGTACGACACCCAACTGTTTCGTTAATGTCGACAACCATAAATCAAAAACTTTCCTACCTTACCGTTTCGTTTTTTTCCTGCCTGATACCAAATCAAAACCCAAACAAGCTTAAATTACTTGAAACAATGAGTAACATCAATGCCAATTGGCAAAAAGAAAACACTTACGATGCGATTGTCATCGGTAGTGGGATCAGTGGTGGCTGGGCTGCCAAAGAGTTGACAGAAAAGGGGTTAAAGACGTTAGTCTTGGAGAGGGGGCGCATGATCAGCCACATTAAGGATTACCCGACGATGAACCACAATCCTTGGGACTTTAAGCTAAGAGGCAAGGTGCCACAAGCCGAGATCGACAAACATTACCCAAAACAAAACCGTACAGGCTATACTGTCAACGAACAGTCAAAGCACTGGTTTGTCAAAGATGACGAGCACCCCTATACCGAAGTGAAGCGCTTTGATTGGATGCGGGGATACCATGTCGGTGGACGGTCTATCACTTGGGGTCGCCAAAGCTACCGCTGGAGCGACCTTGACTTTGAGGCAAATGCAAAAGAAGGCATTGGCGTTGATTGGCCGATACGGTATAAGGATATCGCTTCTTGGTACGATTACGTGGAGGAGTGGACAGGCGTGAGTGGACAAAACATGGGGCTGCACCAATTGCCGGATGGGAAGTTTCAGCCACCAATGGAACTGAATTGTGTGGAACTTGATGCCAAAGACAGAATAGAAGCAAAATTCAAAGAAAGAAATTTGACTATTGGACGAGTGGCACACGTTACTAAGCCGACTGAGTTGCAAAAAAAACTGGGTAGAGGGAAATGCCAGTTTCGTAATTTGTGTGTGAGGGGTTGCCCTTTTGGCGGTTATTTCAGTAGCAATGGCGCCACACTTATAGCTGCCGAGCAGACTGGAAATATGACCCTTCGTCCGAACTCCATAGTCCATTCGCTAGTTTATGATGGAAAATCCGACAAGGTTACCGGTGTGAAAGTTTTGGACGCAGAGACGAATGAGGAGATAGAATTTTATGCAAAAGTCATTTTTGTGAATGCCTCCGCTTTCAATTCTACCTGGATCTTGATGAATACAATAAGTGAACGTTTTCCGAATGGTCTCGGCAATGAAAGTGATCAATTAGGCCGAAACGTCATGGATCATCATTTTAAGGCCGGTGCAGAAGGCTATGTAGATGGGTACACTGATCGCTATTATTCTGGCAGGCGTCCCAATGGTATTTATATTCCACGGTTTAGAAATATTGATAAAAAGACAAAACAACGGGACTTTGTGCGTGGGTATGGTTACCAAGGAGGTGCAAGCAGGCAAGGCTGGGGAAGGCTGGTAGCTGAAATGGGGTTTGGAAAAGGCATGAAATCGATGCTGCAAGAACCAGGTCAATGGACGATGGGTATCAATGGCTTTGGTGAAATGCTACCGCATCCTGACAACCGCATTACCCTAAACAAAGATGTGTTAGATAAATATGGTATGTCTACCCTGACAATGGACGTAGAGATTAAAGAAAACGAACTCAACATGCGCAAAGACATGGCGGTCGCGGCTGTTGAGATGCTAGAAACCGCTGGCCTGAAAGATGTCAAACCTTATGACCATGAATACGGTCCCGGCCTTGGCATCCATGAAATGGGAACTGCACGTATGGGGCGCGACCCAAAAACTTCGGTGCTAAACAAATGGAATCAAGTACACGATGCAAAAAACGTATTTCTCACTGATGGGGCCTGCATGACCTCTGCCAGCTGTGTAAACCCATCATTGACTTATATGGCATTGACCGCCAGGGCTGTGAACCATGCAGTTGAGGAATTGAAAAAAGGGAATCTTTAATTTAGTGATTAGTGACCAAGTCAGCCTAATCACTAATCGCTAATTCACTAATCACCAACTAAAAAATGAACAGAAGAGACGCAATAAAAAGGACAACCATTCTACTCGGTGGCACTTTATCAGCGAGTGCCATCATGGGCGTAATGAGTGGTTGCCAAGCAGAGCCAACTTTGGATTGGACACCCTCTTTTTTTACGCCTGACGAGGGTCGTATCGTTGAACAAATAGTTGAATGCATCCTGCCAAGGACTGACACGCCCGGTGCCGTTGATGCTGGTGTACATACTTTCATTGACAACATGATGGCCGATTATTACCCTGAAAAGGAAAAGGCAGCTTTCAGGGAGGCCTTGAAAAAAACAGACTTAGATGCGAATACGGTCTATGGTAAATCCTTCGCTGGCCTCAATGATGAACAGCAAGATGAATTATTGAGCAAATACGATGAAGAGGCATATGCCAAAACCACGGGCGATAATCATTTTTTTAAGAACATGAAGGAGCTGACCATCCTCGGGTTTTATACATCGGAAGTTGGGGCTACCGAGGTGTTGGAGTACGATCCTTTGCCTGGTGATTACAAAGGGTGCATCCCTTATTCTGATGTTGGAAAGGCATGGGCAACATAGTTCGGTTTTGTTTTTTTTCTAAAATGCCAGTGTTGGATTCCAGCACTGGCATTTTTTTATTCAATAAAATTAGTTGCATGAACAACTTTATTTGGATAACCTTGTTCTTGCTCCAATTACATTATTAATTTTCATGAAACATCTCGAATTAGAAAAACATCTGCCGCCTTGGATTGGCAAGACTTCCAAGTTGATGCGTATTTTCATTGCCGATCGTTTCAAGGACCATGGCCTATACTTGACCATCGAACAATTTATCCTATTGAAAATGCTGAGTGAGAAGGATGGTGTAATGCAAAATGACTTGGCTATTATTACCGAAAGAAATAAGGCTTCATTGACTCGACTGGTAAACAATATGGAAAAAAAACATTTGGTAGCAAGAATTCCGTCAAAGGAAGACAAAAGGGTTAACCAGATATTTCTAACAAAAAAAGGTGTTGAAATTTTTGCAGAAGCCGAAAGGATTGTTATTAAAAATTTCAAGAAGATACAAGCTGGAATAAGCAGGAAAGAAATTGAAGTTGCGATTTCAATCTTGAAAAGAGTTCAGCAAAACATTTCAAATTTTAATATTTAGTTGCAGTACAAACTATATTTTTTATGCGAAAAATAATCACCTCTATTTTGGGATTGCTCATTGTTTTTGGAGCAGTCATATTGGCAAAAAAACTGGCCGCTTCCAAAAACCAACCAAAACCGGTTGAGCAAAAAATTATAACTCCGGTTTTTACCGAATCGGTCAAGAATTCAAGTACTCCCATCACCCTCACCACCAGCGGCAATCTTTCTGCTAAGGACAAGGTTGAACTTTTCTCGGAAGTGCAGGGCATTTTTGAAAAAAGTACCCACGATTTCAAGCCGGGGAGCTATTACTCAAAAGGGCAGGTTTTGCTGCGCATAAATAGCGATGAGCACCGCGCCAATCTCCGAGCACAGAAAAGCAGTCTGTACAACCAACTCGTCATGTTCATGCCAGATCTGCGCCTCGATTACCCCGATGCCTTTCCGAAATGGCAAACGTATATCCGAAGTTTTGATGAGAGCAAACCCTTGTGGCCCTTGCCGGAAACGAGCTCCGAAAAAGAAAAACTATTCATAGCAGGAAAGAATGTTTACACCACCTATTATAACATCATCAACGTGGAGGAGCGGCTGCGGAAATATACTGTTTCCGCCCCTTTTTCTGGTGTGTTGACAGAAGCATTGGTCAACCCCGGTGCATTGGTGCGCAATGGTCAAAAGCTTGGTGAATTTATCAGTACCAGTATTTATGAAATGGAAGTAAACGTCAATATTGATTATATGGATTTGCTGAAAATTGGAAAATCAGTCAAGCTCCACAACCTTGACCGCAACAACAATTGGAGCGGAAAAGTGATACGTGTGAATGGCCGGGTTGATCAAGCTTCTCAGACCATCAAAGCCTATATCCAAGTATCGGGCAAAAACCTGAAGGATGGCATGTACCTCGAAGCCGACATCGTGGCAAAGGAGGAACAAAACACTTATGAAATAAACCGCAAACTTTTGTTCGATGAGCACAAGGTTTTCATTGTGACCGATACCATATTGGATGTGGCGGAGATCGTGCCGATCTATTTTAAAGAAAAAACAGTAGTCGTAAAAGGCCTAGCCGATGGCACACAACTTTTATCCAAACCTGTACCCGGAGCATATAAAGGGATGCGGGTAGCCATTTTTGAATAAGGAACGTGTGTGAAAATAAATTCGTGATTAAGGGTAGTTATTTCGCACACGTTCCTAAATAGGATTGACGGCTTGTTAGGTTTGAGGACGCGATGTTCTTAGTATCCTTCCATCCTTCCATCACTTATCATGTCTGATGAAAAACCTTATTGCTTTTTTTATTAAATATCCCGTGGCGGTCAACGTGTTGATGCTTGCCATTGTGCTGTTTGGCATCATGGGGTTGATGAATACTAAATCTTCTTTTTTCCCACTTTCTGAAACGAACATCATAACCATTGCCATCAATTATCCTGGAGCATCGCCAGAGGAGATAGAGGAGGGAGTGGTGCTCAAGATTGAGGACAATTTGAGGGGGTTGGTCGGGTTGGATCGAGTAACATCTACTTCCCGTGAAAATGCTGCTTTCATTGTTGTCGAAGCACTGCGCGACCATGACATTGATGCTTTGTTGGCCGATGTCAAAAATTCTGTTGATAGAGTACCATCTTTCCCAGTAGAGATGGAGCCGCCCGTAGTAGCCAAAATGGAAGCGCTCAACGAGGCCATTAGTTTTACTGTAAGCGGGGAGGATGTTAATTTGAAAACGCTAAAGCAGATCGCACGGGCCATCGAGAGCGACCTCCGCGCCATATCGGGCATTTCACAGGTAGAACTGAAGGGGTTTCCAGCTGAGGAAATCGAAATTGCGGTCAAAGAAAAAACCCTCCGTGCATATAACCTCACCTTCGAGGAGGTGTCGAAAGCTGTGGCCAATGCCAATATCCTGATAACAGGCGGCAACATAAAAACGACAGATGAGGAATATCTCATCCGGGCGAACAACCGCTCATATTATGGCGACGAGCTTGATTTCATTGTAGTCAGGGCCGATGCTTCTGGGGACATCATCAGGTTGAAAGATGTGGCAACTGTCACGGACACTTGGTCAGAAAGTCCCGACAAATTGTACATGGACGGCCAGCCAGCTATTCAGTTCACTGTTTCCACGACCAACAGTGAGGACATCATCGCTGCAACTGAACTGACACGAGGGTACATTGAAAAATTCAACCAACGCTATGACAATGTTCAAATAAAAATTGCCCGTGACCGAACCATCGCCTTGGAGCAGCGCCTTAGCCTACTTATTGAAAATGGGGGTCTGGGTATCTTTCTGGTGTTGATACTGTTGGGGCTATTCCTCAAACCAAGTATTGCATTTTGGGTGGCTATAGGGTTGCCGGTTTCGTTTTTGGGTTTGTTCATTGTGGCACCAAGTTTTATGACAATCAATGTCATTTCACTGTTCGGGCTGATACTCGTTATTGGTATCTTGGTGGACGATGGCATTGTGATCGGAGAGAATATTTATTACCACTATGAACGAGGAAAGAGTCCTATTCAAGCCGCCATTGATGGAACAATGGAGGTGATCCCACCTATTGTTTCGGCGATCTTGACTACGATGGTAGCTTTCTCTACTTTCTTTTTCCTACCGGGAGTATTAGGTAACTTTTTTGGTCAAATATCAATGGTGCTGATTATCATCTTGGCTATCTCGATGGTGGAAGCATTGCTTATTTTGCCAGCACACATCGCGCATTCGAGGGCATTGAAGAAAGGCAAGCGTGGCTTTCTCCTCAACCGTTGGGCCGAATCAGGTATGCTTTGGATACGAGATAAATTGTATGCGCCAAGTTTGCGGTTTTTTCTTGCCAATAAAATATTGGGTTTCTCCATCCCGATTGCGTTGATGGTGTTGACGATGGGGGCTGCGGCAGGCGGTATCATAAAAGGGGATTTCTTTCCGCCCGTAGAGAGCGACCAAGTGAATATCAGCCTCACCATGCCCCAAGGTACAAGTGAATCGATCACTGATTCTATCATAACCATGATAGAAGAAAAGGCTTGGTTGGCTAATGAAAAGCTATCCAAAGAACTGGGGACAGGAAAAAGTGTCATCATCAATTCCATACGAAGGATCGGCACCTCGCAAGGCCAGACTGGAGGACCTCCTCGTCCTCCTGGGTTGTCTGGCGGTAGTACTTCAGCGGCTGTGCTTACCCTCAATTTGCAACCTGAAGAAGCGCGCGGAACGATCAATGCGTTGCAAGTTTCTGATGCAGTGGCTACAGCGGTGGGAGTTGTTTACGGAGTGGAAACATTGGAATACGGGTCGGGAAACACCTTTGGTGGGAAAGCGATTTCAGTCTCCCTCGTAAGCAACAATATCACAGAATTGAAAGCGGCGAAGGAAGAACTGAAAGCCAAGTTGCAGACTATGGCACAACTGAAAGATGTCTCTGACAACGATCCTGCTGGGATCAAAGAGGTCAGGTTGAAACTGAAAGATAATGCTTACCTGCTGGGTTTGACGTTAAACGGCGTGATGTTGCAGGTGAGGAGTGCCTTTTTCGGCCAATCAGTACAACGCTTCCAGCGTGGGCGCGATGAAATCCGCGTCTGGGTGAGGTATGACCGCAAGGAACGTACTTCCATCAAAAACTTGGACGATATGTGGATAGTAACCCCTTCGAGAAACCGTGTGCCCCTTTCTGAGATAGCGACTTATGAAATTGTGAGAGGAGAAGTGGCCATCAATCACTTGGAAGGCAGGCGTGAAATCAAAGTGGATGCATCCTTGAAGGGCGGGGGCAACAGCACCACCGAAATGTTGGCATCTATCCAAGAAAACATAGTCCCACCAATTTTGGCCAAATACCCCAGCGTGACGGCTCTTTATGAAGGTCAGAACAGGGAGGCTGGGCAAATGGGAGAAGCGATGGGCAAGGTGCTGCCAGGTATTTTGCTTCTTATGTATGTCATTATTGCATTTACTTTCCGCTCCTATACCCAACCATTGATGCTGTTCGTGCTTATTCCTTTTAGTTTGATCGGAGTGGCATGGGGGCACTGGATACATGGCATGCCAGTCAATATTTTGTCCATGCTGGGTATTGTTGCATTGATTGGTATTTTGGTCAATGACGGACTGGTGCTGATAAAAAAATTCAACAACTTGCTCAAAGAAGGCCTGTCGTTCAATGATGCACTGTTTGAGGCTGGCAAGCAGCGTTTCCGGGCTATATTCTTGACCTCGATAACGACAGTTGCAGGTTTGGCTCCACTCATTTTTGAACCTGGTTTTTCGGCGCAATTCCTCATCCCGATGGCTATTTCAGTAGCCTATGGGATTGCCTTCGCCACATTCCTTACCTTATTCTTGCTGCCACTGATGTTGTCGGCCAACAGCAAAATGAAACGTGGTAGCCACTGGCTTCGCACTGGTGAATGGGTGGATAGCAGGGAACTGGAAAGGGCCGTTCAAGAACAAAAGGAGGGCGAGTTGGAGGAGGTATAATTTTCAAAAAACAATAATCTCATTCAGGATGAATTTTAATAAAATATTTCTTTTTGGTAAAATTTCAATTTTACTATTCGTACTGCCAATTGGGGTGTTCTCCCAAACTATTTTGACGAAAGCGGAGGCCGTGCAAACAACTTTTGAAAAAAACTACGGTATCAAAGTCGCTCAGAATAATATTAAAGTCGCCGAGAACAATACCGGTATTTACAATACGGGAAAACTGCCAGTGGTGAATGGCCAAGCGGGCGGGAGATACGACCTTGGCAGTTCTACCCAAACTTTTAATACTGGTAACGAAATTGCGTTAAACAATGCCACAACTCTTGGTGCAAATGCCTCTGTGTCTGCGGATTATACTATATTTGATGAAACCCGCACACTGAATATCGAACGCTTAAATGAGAGCCGAAACCTCGCAGATATCGAAATGCGACAGACGATGGAAAATAGCTTGACGGGCTTGTTAGAGGTCTATTATGAAACAGCACGATTAACTCAAAATCTAAACCTTCAAACACAAACCATTGATGTTTCAAAAAGGCGATTGGAAAGGGCTTCGTACAGATACAAATATGGCCAAGGAATCCGGCTCGATGTATTGAATGCAGAGGTGGATTTGCAGCGGGACAGCATCAATATGCTGAATATCCGTCAGCAATTGTCCAACTCAAAACACAACCTTAATTTCATCATGGGGCGTGATGTAAAAATTGGTTTTGAGGTTGACACAGCAGTGGTTTATACCCAAAGCCTATCTTTAGAAAGACTGGTTGAAGATGCTAAGAACCAGAATGTAAATGTCCTGGTTTTGGACAAGAACATCGGCCTGACCCAATATGACCTCCAGTTGGTTGATGCTGGAAAAATGCCAACCGTTGGGGCCAACGCCTCCTATAACTACAATATTACCGACAATCCGGATGAGTCATTTTTCACAAAAACAACCAGTAATGGCCTCTCGCTTGGCCTAACTGTTAACTGGAATATTTTTGATGGAGGCTTCCGCCGCACACGCGCACAGAATACCCAAGTATTCATTGAGAGCCAACAGATACAGCGCGAGCAATTACTTCAGCAATTGGAAAGGGACGTAGCCAATGCTTGGGGGCTTTACCAAAATGCCTTCTTTATTTTGAAAGCAGAAGAAAAGAACCTCGCCAGCAACCGTTTGAATTTTGAACGGACGAATGAAAGGTACAAGGCAGGACAAGTCAGTTCGGTTGAATTCCGGCAGGCGCAACTAAATTTACTGCGCTCAGAAACGAACTACCACACTGCGAAGTACGATGCAAAATTGAGGGAACTGCAATTACTGCAGTTGAGTGGTGGGCTTTTGGCAGCAACTTATTAGAGATTGTGTTATTTGTTAACTGATTAGACCTGACAGGTTTGCAAAACCTGTCAGGTCTTTCTTCTGGCAACCATCATCAAAGTATTGGTTAAAAGATGCCACTAAGTACCTTGACCCAAATAATCGACACATTTTGAACAGCTCTTTTTCCGATATACTGTGTTAAAAGATAATTCCGTAGCTGGGCTATGCAATGATTTTTTGCCTTGTCTATCGAAAAAATAGTTCACTCAAAAATGACGATTATTTAAGTCAAGGTACTTACCGAATTAGAGACTATCCAAAAACTGGTTGATAACGGTTTTCATTTTTGGTTCGTCAAAATACCAATCCCCCAAACCTCCCGTTGCCAGGGCTGCTGGAATTCCTTTTTTTAGATTCAGGGCATCTTGGGTTTGGATGTGAAATATACCATTTGCCGAAAGGCGGTTACCCAAATACTCTTGCTCGGTTTGGCCGGGGGTGGGAATGAGCAGGGCGGATTTTTGCAGTTTTGCCAAATCCATCAGCGAGCTATAACCTGTCCGGCCAATGAACAGATCACTTGAGAGTAATGCCTCGTTCAGCTCTTCAGCTCTTAAAAAGGATTTGACTTCAATATTTTTACCGATAAAAAAATGATCCCTTTGTTCTGGCTTTCCCTGAATTATGAGAAAACGGTAAGGAAGTTTTTTTGCCTGTGCGAGAATCCCTTTTTCGAGCTTGGTACGTTGTGGTTCGGGGCCTGACAAAACAACGATTACATCGTATTTTTTCCCCAAAATTTTATTTTCCAATCGTGACAGTGCCCCCAAGTATTTAATACCCTTGATAGAAGTGCCGTGCGACAAACGGCCAGAAAGGCTGGGCTCTCCTGCCACATCGGGGACCCAGCATTCATTGAATTTATTGATGAATTGATAGTTAATCCAGCGGCTTGTTTTTTCCAAAAAAGGATGAGGCGCAATCAAGTCTATTTGGTGGGTTATAAAAACAGAAGGTACTTTTTTACAGAAACAACCCAGTCTGTTATCGGAGATGATTCCGTTTACCTGGTGTTTTTCAATATGCTTTTTGATTACGCGATTTTCTTGGTAAATGGCCCTTGCCAATTTTGGTGCTTCCAAAGCGACATTGAGCAAGATATTGTTGGAACGGTAGGTGATCCCATAATGGGGAAGCTTCAGGAGGGTAAGGTCAGGAAATTCCTGCTTGAGGAGGCCAAGCGCCCGGCCATCGGAAGCAAGTAAAATTTTAGCTCCTTGTTTTTGCAGTTCACTGACGATTGGAATGCAGCGGGTGGCATGGCCAAGCCCCCAATTGAGTGGGGCAACGAGAATTTTTTTAGTTCGGCGCAAGGAATTTTATATGTTTGTATTTCATGCAAAGAAATAACATGAAAAACTTCCGTTTACTCCGTGTCGCTTTTTTTTTATTGACTATTTCCATTTTCCTGCTTAGTTGCCGGGCAAGTGATTGCGGCTGTCCATAAAAAACAAATGGGTCTGCAAGTTAAAGCAGCAATTCTCGCTATTAGCGAAAAATAAATATGGCCTATTCGAGCAAAGGAAAATCAATTTTGATTTCTCTTGCGATGAATCGATAAATAACGTTCATTGACAAACAAGGCAATAAATCAAATACTTGACGAGTCTTTTCCCAAAGTTTTTTCTTGGTTTTACAATATTTCCAAGCCTTTTTGAAATCCAAATCTACCCTTTGGGCGATTTGGTCAGTAAGAAAAGCCAAGAAAGTTAGGAGCATGAAATTAGTCGCCAAATATTTTTTGCCATGCCCATAAGAATGAGTCAAGTGATATCCCTGATTTTTGAGGGTATTGAAAGTTTCATTTTCAATTTTCCAACGGCTTCGACCAATTGCAACTAATTCTTTGATTGTATCCTCGGTAATTTCAATATCTGTTATCCAACTACTGTAGAAAAGTCGATTATCTTTTGAATCAACTTCTTCATACTCAAAGAAGTTAACTTTTATATCTTGGTGTGTACCATTCAAAGGCAAGCAATTATACCATTGGGCAGTGCATTTTTGACCACTACTGCCTACCCATTCTTTTACATAAAGGGCTTTTTGTGCTTTCAACCTTTTGATTTGCACTAATACATAGCCTTCTTTAATGCCAATTACATAGCGCATATGGGCCAGACCTAAATCTTTGATAAATGGTCCATTAGGATATAAAGCATCAAAAACACCTAGCAGTTCATATTTTTGCTTTGGCAGCATTTTGCGTACCGCTGGAATAAGCCGTTTGGCAGCATTGAGTTCACAATCATTTTTGGTCTGTCCATCTTGTCGGATAATGGCTTCACAAGCAACTGGAAAAACTTCTTGATTACCAGGACAGGACATAACTGCGGCTAAAGCTTGATGGTGATAAGTTATTTTTGTTACTTCTCCTTTTTTATTCCGATGGACTTTAGTCAAACAATGCTGGCAAGGCGCTTTACAACTACAATAGTGTTGTGTGCCATCAAATAATATGCATTGATAGCGGCCCAAAACTTGGTAATCTTTCATTATCCCTTGATTATCAAGCTCTGCTAATGGAATTTTAAAACAGTCCTGTAATTCACTCGGGCCTACACCATCTATAGCTTCTCGTATCGCCGTATCAGATGGTAGGCTCTCAATTTGGTAGATTCGTTCCAAATTTGCTGCTCGTTCTGGATAATTTAGCCGATAATGATTCAGCGATGGGTCTTTTAAATGGAACATCGCAAAGGCACACTGCAAGTGGTTTTCCAAAGGAATTTGAGCATTTTTATAGCGGTGTTCCGACACCGACCCAAATGCTGATTTAATGCTTTGTATTAATTTGTCAACCATAAAACCGTCTCTTTTGACGGCTAAAATAAAATTTTATGCTTTTAGCTCTCATATTTATTTTTTGCTAATAGCGAGAATTGCTG
>JAJCYI010000112.1 GCA_029263015.1 Saprospiraceae bacterium
TGGTGGGGTTTTTGATTTTTTTGCGAATCCCCAGATTCGCACCCCCGGTTGTGCTAATCTGGGTATTCGCAATACATTGATCGCCACTTAACTGCTTAATAACCTACATCTGGCTTAGTTTTTTACGGTGAATTAAAGCAATAAAGAAGCATTGTCATTTACCTTTGCCTCGCTTTGAAAAAATTGACTTCCGAATTGTTCAGGGAAAATCAACAAATCACCAACCTCCAAACACAGGCCATTGATCGTTAAAATGAAATATTGTTTCATCCTTGCTATTCTATTATTTGTATGCTATTCCGCCGATGCCCAGCGCATCAGGCGTTTGCTTCTCTTTTCTGACGATTCCACCAATGTGAACCTGATCACCCAACGCCAATGGCTCGAAGCTGAAAAAAAAGAAGTGGAAGATCGGGACATCTGGATTGCTGTTTTCCACGACCCAAAGACTTTTCGGAGGATGTATGAGCATTACCATGTTGGCAGGGCTGAGTTTTACCTGATCCTGATTGACAAGGATGGGACGGAAAAACTGCGGTCGGAAGAATTGATGCCGGCAGCCAAGATTTTTGAAACTATTGATGCCTTGCCCGCCCAGCAGGCCGAAACAGGTAGAAAAAATGGAGGCGGGTAGTTAGTTATTGAGGTTGCGGGATTGTCCAACCTCTCTGAGAAAGGTATTTTAAATCCACACCGGAAGCCCAATCCGATTCTTCCAAAAGGGTGGGAATTCAATTCCCACCCTTTTGGAAGAATCGGATTGAAGATCCTGAATCAGGTTGAAATTAACATTACCCAATTTGGCACAAAAAAAAACGAAAATTAGATATTTCAATTAATTGATTGTCAATATTTTAGCGTACCAATCACCAATCACCAACCACTCAACCCTCACTGCTTTGCAGCAGGTTTCTGGTTCGGTGCTTTCTGTGCCTCCTTCTTTTTTAGTCTCTTAAAAAGTTCAGGTTCTTCCTTTTTTGGTTTGCCCGTTTTTGGATTCACAAATTTCATTTCGTTGATGAGGTGGTGGGCGCCTGCATATTTTTCGACGATAAAAAGCACATACCGGATGTCCACCATGATGTTGCGGCAGAGTTTCAGGTCGTAATTGTAATCACTCATCGTACCCTCCCAAACGCGGTCGAAGTTGAGGCCGATGAGGTTGCCGTGGGCATCAATGACGGGGCTGCCGGAGTTGCCGCCCGTGGTGTGGTTGGAGCCGAGGAAACAGACGGGCATCCGCCCGCTTTCGTGGTAGCGGCCATAGTCTTTTTTGGCATGTAATTTCCGCAGTTTTTCGGGCACGTCGAATTCATAATCGCCCGGCACGTATTTTTCCATGATCCCATCGAGGTAGGTTTTGGAATTGTAGATGATGGCATCGCGAGGCTTGTACCCTTGCACCCTGCCATAGCTGCAACGCATGGTGCCATTGGCGTCGGGATAAAATTTATTTTTTGGAAAAACCTCCAACAGTGCTTTCATGTAAGTCTGTTGCAGGGAATTGATTTCCTCGTTGTATTCATTGTACTTGCTGATTATTTGGTCGTCATAAACTGTTTTGAAAGCTTTGTATAAAATAAAGGCCGGGTCATTTTGAATAGCCTTTATCACGTCGCCAGAAGCCATGTCGAGGATGGCCAGTGCCTGATCTTCATCATCGATGAACGAATTGTTGAAAACGGTTGAGGCCATTTTTGCAAAATCGCCGCTAAAGCTATCGGCCATCTTGGTAAAATCTTCGGGCAGGAATTGTGGGTCAACCTGGTTCATCATCATATCCATTTGCACAGCAAAAACATCCTCGTCAATTTCTGGGCGGTAGTTGGGGTAATAGCCTTCTAAATATTTTATTAGTCTTACCCGGTATTTTTCAAAACCCTCTTCCCCCTCATTATTATAGGTGTTTACAAGTCGATTGAATGATCTGGCCAGCCGAATCAGTTCGACATTCCGCCCGGTTATTTCATCGAAATAACTTTTGGCCAGTGAATATGGCTCAATGCTCGAATACAGTTTTCCAAAATCGGGCAGCAGGTTTGTGTATTGCTGAAACTTTGGATTGAGTGCCACTATTTTCTGGAACTTTTCCTCCTGTTTCCTTTTCTTCTCGACACCTCCAGATGAGCGCAGCCCCAATACTTCCCCTTGCCATTTTTTCCATCCATTCGACAGGCCGCTTTGTTTGGAAGCGTATTGGATTTTCACTTCCGCATCGGCCCGCATGGCAGCATTGTAAATACCGAGGGTTTTGTCCCGCACACTGATCTTCGCAGGGTCAAGTACGTCCCTGATCTGCTCAACGGCCACTGCCGGTAAGTATTCATTGGTGCGGCCAGGGAAACCAAAAACGAGCGTAAAATCTCCATCCTGTACACCATCCATCGAGATGGGCAGGAAATGTTTTGGAGTGTAAGGCACGTTGTCTTCGGCGTATTCCGCAGGGTGGTTGTTTTTATCGGCATAAATGCGGAACATACTGAAATCCCCCGTATGACGAGGCCAGACCCAGTTATCTGTATCGGCTCCAAACTTACCAATGCTGGAAGGTGGCGCACCGACCAACCGCACATCCTTGAAGGTTTCCGTGACAAACATAAAGTATTGATTACCATTGTAAAATGACCGGATTTTTACATCTTCCCAACTCTCAAGTTGCGCCGATGCCTTAATCCCATTCAGGTTTTTGTCGATAACCGATTGGCGGGCATTTTTGTCCATGTCGTCAGTAACACCTTCGAGCGCTGCCGCGGTCACGTCTTCTATCCTGGCGATCAAAGTAGCTGTAACCCCTTTGTTTATTAGCTCTTCCCGTCGGTTCATGGCCCAAAAGCCATCTTCCAGGTAGTTGTGCTCGACCGAAGAATGAGATTGGATTTGGCGGTAGCCGCAGTGGTGGTTCGTCAATATGAGACCGCTGCCAGAAATGATCTCAGCCGTACAGCCCCCATTAAAATGCACGATGGCATCTTTGAGCGAACCTTGGTTGACACTGTAAATATCTTCCGCCGACATTTTCATGCCCATGCTCTGCATTTCGGTTTCGTTGAGCATGGCCAGGAGCAATGGAATCCACATGCCTTCCCCGGCGAAAAGGGCGATGCGGGTGAGGAAAAAGATGGTGAGGGAAAGGATCAATTTTTTCATGTACGATTTCTATTTTGTGAAAAGGGTGGATTGACATTTATGGAGGTTGCGAAGATAGGAAATGTTGGGATTCCCCACTTCCGGCAGGGTGGGAATTAAATTCCCACCCTGCCGGAAGTGGGGACTTTATCACTTTTTTGCGAAACAAATCCCCTCAAATAATGCTGTTGTCCTCTTTTTTCTTATAATTGCTTTCCATTCTTTCATCAAATAATGGATTCCGGTAAAAACGAACAAGAACCAACTTTTCACTATGAATAGCATTATAACACAACGGTTCATCAAATGCCACGACAAGCTCCGAGAAAACAGCAAGGTGCGTTCCAGTCGCCAGTTTGCGCTTTCCCTTGATTATTTGCCACAAAGCCTCAGCGAAATTTTGAAAGGTCGCCGGGATGTAACGATTGAACTTTTGCGGAAAGCCGTGGAAACTTATGAACTCAATCCAATTTACCTATTGTCGGGCGATGGGACTATGTTCCTGACTGGCGAGGAGAACAGCGGATTTCGGTTGCTGACCATTGTCACCGATGGGCAAGATGATGAACGCATCGTGCATGTGCCCATTCCAGCACAAGCTGGCTATGCAGGGGAAGTGCTCGACCCGGAATTTGTGGAGTCGCTGCCAACTTATACCCTTCCCGATTACAAATACAGCATTGGGACTCACCGCTCGTTCGATGTATGCGGTGATAGCATGGAGCCAACTTTATTTGAGGGTGACAAAGTCATTTGCAGTTTTCTGGAGTCGAGTCTCTGGGAAGGCACGGTGAAGGACAATTATGTTTATGTGGTGGTCACCAGGGGCGATGTTTTGGTGAAACGCGTTTTCAACCAATTGAAAGAGGACAAGACCATTAAATTGGTATCAGACAATAGTTTTTATATGCCTAATAAAACGGCAATCGAAGACGTCCGGGAAATTTGGTATGTGCGAGCAAAGCTCAGCCCGTTCCTTCCTTCTCCCAACAACATTCAGAACATTGTGCGGGCAGAGGTAAAGGAATTGAAACAAACGATCATGGATCAGGGGAAACTGGTGGAAAATCTAAATAAGACAATCGAAAAACTGGTGGTGGATAAAAGGTGATTATTTAATTTTCCATTTGTTGAAGACATTGTAAAATATCAACCTATTAATAACATTAAGATGAAAACCATCACCGGAAAAGTCACCTATCAACAACTTGGCACCGGCTTTTGGGGCATTATCGATAGCAGCGGCAATGAATGGCGTCCTGTCAACATGCCCGAGCAATTGAAAATAGCTGGTAAAAAAGTATCGGTGACAATAAAAGAAGTAGACGATATGTCCATTTTTATGTGGGGTACAGCAGTTCGAATACTTTCGTTTTCTACTTAATCTTGCCAAACAATGTGATTTGAAATTTTCGAAAAAAAACTTATATTGTCTTTGTAATCAAGGCCATAAAAATATAATTTTCATTAATTTTCAATTTCCAACCCTCACCCTTCCCGCAACGCCCAATTTGATTCTCTGATTTTTGGTTCTTTCAATTTCTTTTTTTCTTCTAAATAGACATGTAGGGCAACCGATGCAGCAATTTCGCTTAGTTCTTTTTCCCCCTCATCAAGGGCTTCGGCTGAGAAATATTTTTTGACAAAATGAGTGTCAAATTGGCCACTGATGAAAGCATCATGTTCCAGCACAAATTTTCCGAAAGAGAGCGTTGTTTTAATGCCTTTTATTTGAAATGATACAATGGCTTCTATTAATATTTGGATAGCGCCAGATCGACTTGGGGCCCATGCACAAAGCTTGGCGATCATGGGGTCGTAATAGATCGGTATGTCCATGCCTTCTTCGTACCCACCATCTACCCGGATGCCAGTGCCTGATGGGGGCAGGTAGGTCTCCAGTTTACCGATGCTGGGGAGGAAATTTTCGTGAGGATCTTCTGCATAGACTCTTAATTCGATGGCATGGCCGTTGATGGCAAGGTCATTTTGCGAAATGGTCAATTTTTCGCCTCGTGCTATTTTTATCTGTTGTTCTACGAGGTCGATGCCGGTAATCATTTCCGTGACCGGATGCTCTACCTGTAGTCGGGTATTCATTTCAAGAAAATAATATTTCCGATTTTTGTCGAGTAAAAATTCCACGGTACCTGCGCCGGAATAATGGCATGCTTTAGCCACCTTTATTGCATCGGCACCCATGGCCGCTCGGACTTCGGGGGAAAGAATAGCACTCGGTGCTTCTTCCACCACTTTTTGATGGCGTCGCTGTATGCTGCATTCCCGCTCAAATAGGTGGATGACGTTTCCAAAATTATCCGCCAGCACCTGAATTTCAATATGCCTCGGTGAGCCAACGTATTTTTCGATGAAGACGGAACCATCACCAAAAGAGGAAAGGGCTTCGCTGATTGCCCGCTCCATTTGGTCGGATAGTTCGGCTTCGTTTTCAACGATCCTCATGCCTTTTCCGCCACCGCCAGCTGAGGCTTTAACCAAAACTGGATAACCGATTTTGCTGCTAATGTTTTTCGCTTCTAGAACATCCGTGATGGCACTGGGGGTGCCGGGCACCATTGGGATGTCAAATTTCCTGACTGCTTCTTTGGCTGCCAATTTGTTGCCCATCACTTCAATAGAGTGGGGCGAGGGGCCAATAAAAATCATTCCTGCATCTGTAACAGCTTTTGCAAATCCTGCATTTTCACTCAAAAAGCCATAGCCAGGATGGATGCCATCAACGCCGAGCTTTATTGCTTCTGCAATGATCTTTTCCCCCAAAAGATAGGATTGGTTGCTGGGCGGCGGGCCGAGAAGAATAGCTTCGTCAGCAAACTGAACATGTGGCGAATGTCGGTCTGCCTCTGAATAGACTGCAACTGTTTTGATGCCCATCCGACGGGCTGTGCGCATGACTCGGAGGGCAATTTCACCACGGTTGGCTATGAGTATTTTTTTCATTTAAAGCGTCGTGTTATCTATTTGGGGTAACTGGAAGTTTGTACTTCCGGTTGCGCCAAAACCCAGAAGTTCAACTTCTGGTTACGGGGTCTGACCTAAATTGGAAATGGCTGCAAAACTACCTCGATTTTTCATTTTGGCACCAATAAATTTGGCAGATACTTCTGAAGTTTTGTCCTGATCCAATATTTTTTTCAAAAAAAATGATCAAAATTAAATTATTTTTTTGGGCAGGCCTGATTTGCCAATTCATTGTGATTCACTGCTTTTCTTCTGTTAAAAACACATTGCCCAAATTTCCAATAACCAACCCACCGTGTTAAGCAAAAAGGATTTGGATTTAATAAATTATAAATTGTTGATTGTTAGCCAGTTAGGTAAAAATAATTTGAACTTTGAGCCAACATTTTTCAAACTGTAAACGTTATTGATTTTACCATGATTAAATTACACAGTTGTAAAAAAACCTATGAACCTTTAGTTACATGTTGGTTTTGTTACACTTGTAAGTTTCTTTTTTTCAATAATTTACATAAGTTTGGAGCAGTATTTGAAATCCAAAGCGACATCTAAATATCCAAAACCGTTTCCCATGAATAACTTCAAACCAGTATTGGTACTGGTTGCAATTGCTGTCATTGGCTTTTCCTTTCAGAATATCGACAACATCGAGCCAGACTATTCCGACAATCACCTTAAGTTACCTGTCCAAGATTATTCTCCAACCCGCAGAAATGGAAAGACTGTAGATTCTCAAAAAATGCCAGATGTCTTCATTAAAGACACATGGCTTGAGTTGGGGTTTCCGGAGATTACAGCAGAAACCGCACAAGCGCTGAAATACCAGAAGCACGTACTTGCTGCGGGAAAATTCAAAGATGGCCAAAAGCTCGGCAACTTGAGTGCTACCTATGCCGATTTTGAAGAAGTGATCGACATTTTGTTGCAGCGTGAAGGAATCCAGCCGGACGATCTTCACAGTTTACTTGATGTCCATCAGGTTTGGGGAGAAGATAAAAAAGGCAATGTGTTGTTCACGGGCTATTACACTCCGGTACTAAAAGCCAGAAAGGAAAAATCAGGCAATTACCAGTTTCCAATTTATGCGGATCCCGGTAATTGGGATGGCAAGATGCCAGACCGTGCAGCCATAGACAGAGAAGAAGCCTTGGCTGGCCTTGGCCTGGAACTCGCCTATGTAAGCGATCGGGTTGATATTTCGATCATGCAGTTGCAAGGGTCGGGTTATGTTGATTTTGTTGATTCAGGTACGCGTAAATTATTTCGGTATGCCGGCCACAACGGACACCGTTACCACAATATCCAGAATTTTTTCAGGAACAAGGATGATATTAAAATAGGGAATGTTTCCTTTCGGGGCATCAAGCGTTTCTTGGCGAAAAATCCTGAACTAACGGACAGCGTTCTTTTTTACAATCCTTCTTATACTTTTTTTACCCCAAAAAATGGGTTGGTGAAAGGGTCGGGCGAGGTACCATTGATGAAGGCCATTTCAATCGCTGCCGATCCAAAATATTTCCCTGCCGGAAGTGTGTTGCTGGCTTCTTTTCCAATTTTTTCAGAAGGGCGGATCACCCATCACGAATACAAATTGTTGTTGCCACAAGATGTAGGTGGAGCAATCAAAGGCCCAGGGCATGTTGATATTTATTGTGGTGTTGGCAAAGCTGGTGAGCAGATGGCTTCCAACCTCCACCATTACGGAAAAATGTGGATGCTCACTCCAAAACGCAACCCCCAAGTGGCCGAGGCCATGTAATGAAATTTAGAAGCTAAAAAATAAAAATTCCGACAGGATACACTTTCCTGCCGGAATTTTTTTTTTGCCGATATTTCTAAAACCTTTCCCTAAATTAACGTGAGTTCTGGATAGCAATCTTATTGTCCCGTTAGGGACGGAACATGGGTAGCCAAGCATTTGCAGGCGTTTTTCGCCGTGCCGTAGGTACGCAACGTGGAAAATGTTACTTACCTACGGCACGAAAAATACCGTTGGTTTGGCATTGCTACCCATGTTCCGTCCCTAACGGGACAATCAAAGGACAGAAACCGCCATAAGCTCTTGATTGTCAA
>JAJCYI010000113.1 GCA_029263015.1 Saprospiraceae bacterium
GGTCTTGGCAACCTTTCCGGTAAAAAAGAAAACCCGGTTTTCATGCCGGCCGGATTGAAATAAAAAAGAAAACCGGCACCGAACAATGCATGGCTGCCCATGCCTCCCATTCGGTCGGCACGTCAGCCATGCGGACCGTTCGGCACCACCAGAAAAAAAAAGAAAAAATCACTCTGAGAAAACTCACCGATGAAAAACGAAAAATACCTCTACAGCGAAATCACGAGCAAAATATTGGAGGCGTTTTATCAAGTTTATAATAAAGTGGGATTCGGTTTCGAGAAAAGTGTTTACGTCAAAAGTCTGGCGATAGCGATGAAAAATCTGGAACTGAAAAGAGGGACAAATAAAGAACTGCCGATATATTTTTTGGGCGATGAAGTTGGCAAAATAAAAATTGATATATTCGTCGAGAACAATGTGCTGGTGAAAGTGGCCAACGAAGATGAAATCAAAAACCGGGATGCAGAAATTTTACAGAACGAACTGCGAATGAGCGAAATAGAAGTTGGGTTGCTTTTAAATTTCGGAAGGACGCCCGGACAAAAAAGAAAAGTAAACCTGTCAGCCATAGGCTGATTTGAAATAACCGAAGCGTAATTTGGCTGATTGGCCGAGATAAAAAAGGTCAAACAGATAAGCCAGATGAGTCGTGATGAATCATGGTCGGGCTGATAAAAAAGATGGGGCAGGTGGGGCATGATGAAACTGATAAACCTGATGGGGCTGATAAACTGATAAGACTGATTTTTGGATTTAACCGGTTGCCGAACCAACGTGTACGAAAAAAGAAAAAGAAGGCGGTGCCGAAC
Organism: Saprospiraceae bacterium; assembly: GCA_029263015.1. Classification (GTDB taxonomy): domain Bacteria; phylum Bacteroidota; class Bacteroidia; order Chitinophagales; family Saprospiraceae; genus UBA6168. Next base: position 813 of record JAJCYI010000113.1, read on the forward strand.
AATGTGCAGTCGGCAATTGCCAGCAAAAGCTGGCAACTGCGACTGCACGGACCGTTACTGCCAACCAAAAAAGAAAAATCAATGTATTCAGTAAGATTAGGATATGATAAAGCGATTAAAAGAATCAACAGCTTGATTAAAGGAGGTCATCATGCTGAAAGTTTAGTTACTACCGTATTTACAGCAGAGAAGACATTAAGAAGAACTTTGAGATTTTTAATCGTTTCTTGCGGATTTAACACAGAAATTGCTGAGAAGCAAATTAAAAAACTAAAAGGAATAGATGCAATTAAAAACAATTGGGAATATTACTCACCAGAGCATAAAAAATTGACTGAAGTAGTTAATCAAAACGATTGGAGAATTTTAAGAGAAGCGGCTGAGATAAGAAATAAACTTGTTCATGGAGAAAAAGCTTTTGACAAAGCTACCTGTAAAAAGATGACAAAGGAATTGCTGCAAGCACTTGAAAACATCAAAACATCATTAGAGAATGAATATGGATATAGTGGCTGGAAATCTCTTAAAAAAAGAGAAAAAAGTATATTGCATACTAAATCATTGATAAAGAAAAAATGAAAAGATTTGTTGGAATATGGAAAAATGAAGGCGGGAATAAACTGCTAATAAAAGAGAAGGACGCAAAGACCGTTAGCGTTACTTTTATTTCAGGAAAAACAAATGAACCAATAAAAAGACCATTTGCTAATAATTTACCTACTGTTGATATGGACGCAGAATTAGATTATTATGAAACCAGCCTTGAGGTAGAATTATGGAAAAAAGGTAAAGGATTTCATTTGTGTCTTCTTCATGATAACTACTCTGGAAATCAAATCGAACTTTCCCCTGGAATATCAATGTATCAAGGAGATAAAGAAGCCAGCAAATATTCAAATTTATTTTACCCTTTGGATAGATATGTAAAAGTAAAAGAATAAAAAAGGGATGGCAGTAACATTGCATACTTGCCCATGCCCAGCAAAAGCTGGTCACGTCAGGTATGCGGGACGTTAGCCACAACCAAAAAATAAAAAATGATGAAAAAAAATGAATGTTTAAAGATGAGCGTATTCCAGACAATTGAATATTTACATTAATTCATAAAATAGTTTTGGCAAATCACGATAAATTTTAAAATATGGTGATTTGGCAAATTTTGATGAATTCTATTATTTATACATTAAATTTAATAATCATGAAAAAACTATCAAACCTTCTCAGCTATGTTTTCTTATTTTCAGCATCCCTGTTTTTTATGCTGTTTTTTTCTAACTGTAATGAGAAAAAGCCAATTGACTTGTCAAGTACGGTGGCAATTCCAGATTCTCAAATGGAAAAATTAATGGAGTATGCTGTAGATTTGGAATACTTCGGCAAACCTGAAATGAAAACATCTACTGATTCCGATTCTATTAATTCTAAAATATCATCACAAAATTTTAGATTCAAAGTTTTTGTAGACGAGAACGATAATCCTATTCCCATTGAAGAGGGGCAATCCACGGCATTGAGGCAACCTTCTGGTACTGTAGGTGTAACCGGAACAGTAAATTGTATTCAACTTTGTGTGGGGAAAAAATGTAAAAATGAAGGATGTAGTTCGGCTACCAGTCCTCCATGTGTAGAACATGATTGTGGAAGTTGTGCAGGGTTATGCATCAAGTGGACATCGGGGACCGCATTTGGAAGCATCCGATTAATTCAATAATTTTTTTGACAGTAAGGTTGGCAATATTGCCATGATTACAACAATAAGCTACGAAGATTAAAAGAAGGCAGTGGCTAACACAGCATATACGCCCATTTGCCCTAAGCGGGCAAACGGCGTATATGCGAATCGTTAGGTGCCAGTAGAAAAAAAAGAAATAGCTAAGTAAAAAAAATTGGAAATCGGTTTTAAATTTTCGACTAATAAGAAAAGTGGTCTTGGCAGGTTCGGCTGATAAAAAAAAATCCGTTTCCAAATTGGGCAAATAAATCAACGGATAAGTTTGGAAATCCGTTTCCAAATCTCGGCAAATAGAAAAAATTATTTTGGCAGGTTCGGCTGGTAAAAAAGGAAAACCGTTTTTTAAATCAAGTGAACAATTCGGCTGGTAATTTTATAAATCCTTTTTCAAATCCCGGCACACAAGAAAAGTTGTTTTGGCGGATTCAGCTGATAAAAAATTAAAACCCGTTTTTCAAATCGAGCAAATTGAAATAAAAAAAATAAAACCGGCACCTAACAAAGTGCAAAACGGCAATAGCGGCTAAACGCCGCTACTGCGTCTGCACGAACCGTTGCATGCCATGAGATAAAAAAATAAACAATGATAAAACGCCTCTTGATATTTTTGATTTGCCAGCCGATAAATATGACAGGACAAACCGACAACATTGTCGATTATCTCGATTACTTAAAAAACCAAGAAGCAGTCAAAAGGGGAGATTTCAAAGAAATAGCTTGTTTGATAGAGCTTGGGGTGATAAAAATGAAATTTGATGACAAAGGGAGGATAATAGAAGAAACCGAAGAGCAGTTTGACTCATATCCCATTCGGCAAGAATATATTTATAAGGATGAAAGGCTGACAAGGATAAACCGAAGATTAAAAGGCAGGTTGATAGCCCGGACAGAATTCAAACATGATAACGCAGGAAACTGTATCGAGCAGAGAACAATATGGGAAAAAAGAAGTGGTTCGAATCCGACCGACATAGTTTACGAATTCAGCAAGTTTGAGAACGGGAAGCCCAAGAAGAAAAAAATGATTTTAGCCCCCGGAATTCAATATGAATACGAATACGACGAGGATGGCTTATTGACAAGCCTGAACTACAAGGATGGCAGAAGAAAAAATCCGAATATAAAAAGAAAAGGAAAGGAGTTAATAATTGAGGCATACGAATGGGGAAGAGATGTAATCACAATTATCAGCACTTTGACATACTCTAAAAAGGAGCAACTGCTTTCGTATTCAATAGAGTATGTGGAAGAGAATCGGAAGACCAACTTCGTATATGAATACGGGGATTCGGAATTGCTCAAAAAAATTACCAGAAATGGAGACTTGGTAGCAGAAATAAAATAGAAAAAAAAACACGGCATGCAACAATGTGCCAGCGGTCATGGGGGCTATGCGCCCCCACGAACGCCGGCACGAACCGTTCCTCGCAAATAAAAAATAAATAAAATGAAAAAAAATGCCCCAACACTGTCACTTTGCATGATGGTAATTTTTTTGATGTTTAGCTGTGGAAGCAGTAAGAAATATCAAGAAGCGAAATCGTCGCAATCAATTTTAGAATACGAATGGTATCTTGGCAAATACCCAAAAAGTAAATATGCAACTCAAGCAAGACAGGAACTTGAAGTGCTTCATGAAGAAAGAGACTGGAAGAAAGCCAACAACTCCTACTCTATTTCAGGATATAAAAGCTTTATTTCAAATTATCCCGATAGTAGATATTCTTCTCAGGCTAAAAAAAAGCTTGAAGTGCTTTATGAAGAACGAGATTGGGGAAATGCCTCAAGAACAGATTTAATATCTGAATACGAAGGCTTCATAAGTAAATATCCAAATAGCAAATATTCGGAAAGAGCAAGACAAAAAATATCTGAAATTGAAGAATCAAATGCTTGGAGTAAATCCAAAAGCCTCAACACAATTTATGGTTACCAAAACTTTATGGCTTCTTACCCTAACTCCCAGTATGTCTTTGAATCTAAAAATAGAATTGAGTCATTGAAGGATGAAAATGCTTGGGAAGATGCAAGAAAAATAGGGACGTTAGAAGCATTCAAAACTTATGTTGACAATTTTCCGTATGGAAAAAAGCGTGGAGAAGCATTAGACATCATCAAGGAAATAGAAATAATTCAACCTGAATGGAATAAGGCTTTAAGGCGGAACACCCCCGAATCATATCAGAGTTTTATACAATCATTCCCTTACAGTTCTTATGCAAAAGAAGCAAATGAAAAACTAAGTCAACTTGAACTGACTGAATGGAATAATGCAAAAAGAAAAAATAGAGTAAGTTCATACGAAAAGTATTTGTCAATTTACCCAAATGGCAATTATTCAGAAGAAGCAGAAAAAAGAATTATAGACATTGAGGTTGACGCAATATTTAAAGGTGACCACGGAAAATTACCTCCAATGACCAGAGTATCTCCTGGCTATTCCTATTCGACAACTAACAATATCGAGATTTACAATAACACCAGCTATACCCTCACCGTAAGATACAGCGGAAATGAAAGTAGGAAAATCGTAATAAAGCCTAAAAAGAAAGAGAAACTTGTTTTAAAAAACGGTGCATATAGAGTGACGGCATCCGTTAATGCTGCTAATGTTAGCAACTACGCTGGTAGCGAGAAATTAGAGGGAGGAGAATATAGCTCTGAATATTACATAGTTACTGAGCCAAGTTGGAGAAACTAATATGAACAATTCGAATGCATTTATTAAAATAGTTCTTGGAATACTTCTATTAGTCTGTATTTTGGATATGCCATATGGCTATTATCAATTTGTCAGATTTTTGGGAATGGTTGGCTTTGGTATTTTGGCATATTCGGCTAATCAAAAAAAAGACAAACAGTTTTTAATCCTATGGGCTTCATCGGCAATATTGATTAATCCATTAATAAAAATTTCATTAGGTCGTGAATTGTGGAATATTGTAGATGTCATTTGGGCGATATTACTATTTGCATCTCTGAAATTAGAAAATAAAAATTAGAGGATAAAGCATTACTGATACTCCCAAATAAAAAATAATAAAATGAAAAGAAATATTATTCTTTGCTTAACATTATTCTTGATTCCAACAATGGGGTTTACCCAAATTTATGAATATGAAGAGTCAGCAGCCTACGAGGATTGGGACAGTTACTCTGTAGAAGAGTTTTATGAAAAAATTGAAGTTAAAAGTGGAACCAAAGACGAAGATGGAGATGACATTAGCTTCGTTTTCGTTCCTTCTGACTTAGAACAAGGATTGTATAGGGTTGAAATAGCTGATGGTGCTGGAGACCTGTATCATATAAAAGGTACAGAATATTATATAGAGTTCCGTGGTTATTACGGATACGCAGGATACGAAGAAGAAGGAGTCTTAGAAGTTGGATATTCAGCATATAATAGCACCTTCTATAAAAAAGAATAAGAAGAAAATCTGCGAGGAACAATGTGCCAGCGGTCATGGGGGCTATGCGCCCCCACGAACGCCGGCACCAAACGTTCTCGGCTATTAAGAAAAAAATGAAATCAGATTACACATATAAAGACAAAGGAAATACGAAATGGTACTACATCTCAAAGATTAATGTAGTGTGCCCAAAATGTTCGAATAAATCAACATTAAATACGCCAAATCAAAACCAACGTGAACCCGAAATAAAATGTAGTAAATGCTATTATTCAAAGAAAGGATATGAATACTTAGTCTCCTCAAAAGTTCAGAAAATAGTTTGTGAGAATTGTGACTCAATATTCGATTTAGAAACGAAAAATTTACCAAAGAGAGTAAAGAAGGCAAATTGTAAATGTCCAGATTGCAATCACCAAAATCAAGTGGAGGTGAAATTTGATTTATACAAAAAAGGCGGAATGTATAATCAACAAGCAAAAGACCAATATTTCGGATTAGATTTTTGGTACAAAACAAACTTTAAAAATAATTGCTTTTGGGCGTATAACTTGGAACATTTAAATGAAATAGAAGAATATGTAACAGCAGGAGTTAGAAAGCGTCATTTGGGAGAATATCAATCAATGATAGAAAAATTACCTAAATGGATTTCGAGCAAAAAGAATAGAGAAGAACTTCTAAAAACAATAGATAAATTAAAAAAGAAAACAGCCGAGAACAAAGCATAAAATGTTCATGTGCCCTATGCGGGCTCACGCCATTTATGCAAAACCGTTATATGCCATTAAAAAATGAAAATAAAAAACTGCATATCAGCTTTGGCAATTGCGATAATATTATGCAGTTGTGGCAATGACGAAAAATTAATTGAAGGAGACTGGATAGAAATTGAAAAGGAATTCCCATATGTTGAGAAAAATATATTTTCGTTTGCTGGAAAAACTGTTCATATTCAAAATTTCAACTTTGAATATGAATATCATAATAAACGAATAAGGAAGGGGGAATTTGAAATCAAAGGAGAAGACCTTGTTCTTCGTTTTGGTGAAGAGTCTGACACCCTTGAAATCAAATTTGATGAAAGTGGTCAACCTGAATTGAGTAATAATGGCATCGAAAGTTTTCTCAGGAAAATTGAACATTTCAAAACTAATAGACAAAGAGAATTTCTGAATACAATATTGACAGAATCTATTTTTAAGTTTTCAGACGATACCGTTAGGTATGAATTTTCAGAGGGTGGAAAATTTTACACTGATGCCATAGGGAGAGATTTTCCAACTGGCCAAATTTGGAACATAGAGGAATTTAAAGGTGAACTGTTTTTAGTTATCGGGTATGGATTTGGGCCAATGATGCAATTAATGTCAGTAGATAGAGATACAATTCAATTAAAGTTTTACAGCAGTGAAAATCAGAAGTGGAAGCTTCACAAGGTTTCAAGAAAACACGTCATCGACCCAAGCCTTTTGACAGGAGAATGGGTAAAGGAAATAAAGGATGAGTTCGATGCCGAAGAAATCCTCTACATATCGGATTCATTACTGATAAAGAAAACAGAAGACAAGACCGAAGAACAAAGATGGATACTCAGCAAAATAGGAAATGTTATTGTTACTATGAACCCTTGGAAGGGAGAGAGAAAGCCACAATGGAATTTAAAAAGAGTTACTGAAAACGAATTACAAATAGTTAGAAATTTAAATGTGGGATTAGGGGAAATTGAAGCTGTAAAATTTAAAAAGAAAAAATGAGAAAGGCATATAACACTGCGCCAGCGTCCATGCCCAGCAAAAGCTGGGCACGTCGCCGGCGCTAACCGTTAGGCGCAACCATATAAAAAATAAGAAACGAGTGATAAACGAAATACCCGAATATCAGACACTTCTTAAAGGAATCAATGAACATAAAAAACTGCTCAACAGGCAGCGACGGGCGATTAAATCAAAAAAAGAAAAAATCAACCGCCTTGATGAAAAATACAGGTTCATCTTCGATATGTTTTCCCCAAAAATCGGAGACACGGAACTTGAAGACAGGATTCACCTGATGTTAAAAGATATTGGCTACAAAAACGTAACCCATATTACCGAAAACACAAGGAACCCAGATGTCGTGATTGACGAAGATGGGTTTAAGACTGTTATCGAGGTCAAGAATAGGTCAGGACAAACAATAGATGAAAACGAAATATTCCAACTGCTCAAATACAAGCAGCGGCATCAAGACGATTTCAGAAACCTGACCGTTCGTGGAATTTTTGTCCTTAACCACGACAACCAAAAACCAATCGAACAAAGAAATAAAAGCCCATTTGACGAATACCGTGAACGTGACGCAAAACTCAATGGATATTCGGTCACATCCACAGTAGAATTACTGAGGGCATTTATCCTGATAAAGAAAAAAGAACTCACATTAGAGGAATTTGATAAAGTCGTACATACGCACGGCACGGTCAAATTTTCTAAAAGAGCAATAAAAAAGGTTCTGGCAGAGCAGGTATAGCCCGTTCAATCTGTTAACCCAGATTGTCCCAGCGCAGGGCGCAGGGCAGAACGTTTGCTGTTTTTGGTGCAGGGCATCAAGAACGTCAGGCAAAATAGCAAGAGGCATAACCATGCTCTGACCAGAACTCTGTATTACGGCCAACCAATCGCTCCCCAGCATTACCACCAAATGTGGTCGCTTTGGGCGCACTGCCGTAGCAGCACGTTCCATGAGTGGTTCGACACCGGCTGCCTGACAGGGGCGGACAACAGACATGGGGCATTAATCCATGAAAATATACCCACGACATACCAAATGCTACAGCAACCGATAGTAAATTACGTCAAAGAACAAAATAAAAAAGAAGGTGTGCGCCTAACAAAGCATACAACGGTCATGTCGGCTAATCGCCGCCACGCCGTGTATGCGAACCGTTCCATGCATTTAAACAATAAATAAATCAAAAATGAACGAGTTCCTTAACAGCATTACAATCAAAGAGATAATCACTGTTTGTCTTGCTGTCTCAGGATACATAATAGCTTTCTGGCAATATACTCAAAAAACGAAAGTCGAATTTCGATTAAAAAAATATAGCGAGAAAAGGAGCCTATACGAAAAATATATTGCAAAATTCGCCGAACTCAATAAAGTGGCAAGAGAAGCCGAACAATTAGAATTTGAAAAAGAGTTCAATTTCATACATGCCGAAACGAAAGATGAAAAAGAAAAAATTGAACTAACAAAATCTTACGTTAAGAATATCCTGAGTAGTGGTCTCATAGTAGCAAAGCATCTAAAAGAATACAACAATTCTTTGGATATTCTTTACATAGGGAGCAGTTTAAGTGTGCTAAATTTCATCAATCAATTGAAAGCGGAGTACGATAAACTTTCAACTGAAATTCATCTAAAATTGAGAAAAGTTAAAAAAGACGAAACGCCGCAAGAAGTTGCTAAAGTTATAACCGAATTATCTGACTTAAAGAAACTTGAAAAAATTCAAACACTTCAAGCGCAGATGATTGACCAAATGAGAAAGGAATTAGAGCAATATTAGCGAGGCTTACGACGCCTGAAACCAACTCCCATATAAAAAAGAAAATAACCTAAGGCAAAAGCCAGAAAGTAATCAATCATAAAAAAACAAATTAAAAAATGAACCAAATCAATGAATACAAAATAGTGTCCGCCGAAAGTCTTAAAGAACTTGAAGAAATGGTCAACAAGGAAATCAGGCTTTCATGGCAACCGCTTGGAGGGGTGTCTCCCTGCATTGTTCAATCCAAGGATACGATTATCCTTTTTCTCCAAGCAATGACGAAATAAGTGGTTTACAAAATTTATTCTCTTCCGACACCATAAGGTCTATCTCTTCTGGAGACGCACTAAACATGAGGCTCATGGAGCGCCTTTTCAGAATAGATGCCGCCGAATCAAGCGCTTTTTGGCACTCCGAATCGGTCAAGCCATTAAGCGCCCCAAGGACTTTCTTCGTTGCTTCTGTTGGGATATAATTCTTAATCATTGGTAAATAAATTAAAAGATGAAAAAATAAAGAAAAAAGCATGGAACAATGCGCCAACGCCAATAAAAGCTATGCGCTTTTACTGCGTCGGCGCTGACCGTTAGCCACAACCGGAAAAATAAAAAAACAACCAATGAGCGAAATAAATGAAGTAACAGAACTGATAATTCAAGAACTCGCAAAAAAGGTTGTACCTCCGAGTGTGAATGATTTTTACAAAGAGGTTGGAATTGCACACAGAGAATTACTTAATCAACTACCACTACTTGAGATACACAATGTCGCCAGATTTCACCACACCCCCATGAAAAACACCATAGAAAAGATGAGCAAATTTGGTGAGGTTGTTCAAGCGGGCGGGTTAAGGAAATACCTCAAAATGCAAGATTTAATCAAAAATGAAAAATCACATAAAATCAAAGAACAAGAAAGCAAATCGGAACTCGAACTAAAATTGATAACCCTGCAAATATCACAACTGGAATACCAATTAGAAGAACGAGACAGAAAAGCTGAAATAGATAAACTGACTATTGAAAGCCTAAAAAGCAATAACAAATACATGAAAATGATACTTGTACTGACAATCATTGGCTGGATAGTAACCATAATAGCAGAGAACGCACAATGGGGGTGGTCAGCTTTCCAAGAAGAACCCCAAATAGAATCCCCAAAATTGCAAGATGAAAGAAAAGAACTTTATGTGGATTCCTTGCAATCCAATTTGCGGCACGATTCCATAATAAAAGTTGAAAACGATTAATCATAAGACAAAAATTAAATTAAGAAAAAGAAGGCTGTGGCTAACAAAGGCTAAAATGTCCATCCGCCCTATGCGGGCGCACGGCATTTAGCCAAACCGTTCGGTGCCAGTAGAGAAAAAGGACAAAAAAGTGGTTTGACAAACCGGCAAAACCGTTTTCCAGATTTGACGGGGAAAAAGATAATCTTGGCAGTTCAACCGGTAAAAATTGAAACCCGGTTTTTATATCAGGCAAAT
>JAJCYI010000114.1 GCA_029263015.1 Saprospiraceae bacterium
CTTTTTTATATTTGTGCTGTGACAACTTGGGCAGAATAAGTACATAATATTTGAGTTTCGTCACTACAAATTTATGCACTTGCCACAGTTGTCATTTTTAGCATTACATCAGCATTACATTTGATGCACCGCCATAAATTTATGAATACACGACAGCTAGCATTGTTGAAAACCTAAAGAACGGCAAACTTGACGCTGGGCTTTTGGTTACGCCACTGCCACATAAATTCCTCAAAGAAACGCCCCTTTTCAACGAAAGTTTTTTCGTGTATGCCCACTACGAATACAAAAAAAACTACCTCCTGCCAGAAGACATCGACCCTGATGAACTTTGGCTCTTGGAAGAAGGGCATTGTCTCCGCTCCCAGATCCTTAATTTATGTGAACTCCGAAAAAAATCAAACGCCCAGTTTGAGTTTGAGGCTGGCAGTATTGATACTTTAATCAAAATGGTGGATCACCAAAGCGGCGTCACCATTATCCCTGAACTGGCGACATTTACCATGTCGAAAGAACAGCAAAAACACTTATGGCCATTCGCCCCGCCTGTGCCTGTCAGGGAAGTGAGCCTGGTGACTCATCGGGATTTCGTAAAGAAGAGTTTAATAGATGCACTGAAAAATGCCGTGTTGAAAAACTTACCAGAACTGTCGGAAAAAGGAGAGGTGAACAGGGTAGAAATTGGAAAGATTTGAAGCACCTTAGCATTCAGTGTTTCGATTCTTCAGCGATTTTATTATTTTTAACTTTCTTATTTTACCTCTTAAAACGCCCCCCAATGAAACTGCAACTCATCCATCAAAAGATCTATGAAATTCGCGGGCAAAAGGTGATGCTGGATTTTGACCTGGCCTTGCTTTATGAAGTGGAGACGAAAGTCCTCAAACAATCTGTAAGAAGGAATATCTACAGGTTTCCAGAAGACTTCATGTTCGAGCTGACAAAAGAAGAATATAATTCTCTAAGGTCACAAATTGTGACCTTAGAGAATTATAGAAGTGGCAGGGGTCGATACAGCAAATATTCTGCGTTTGCTTTCACCGAACACGGCGTCGCCATGCTTGCCAGTATTTTGCGGAGTAAAAAAGCAATCGAGGTAAACATTGCCATCGTCCGGGCCTTTATTGCCTTGCGCCAATTTGCCTTGAATTACAAGGATTTAGCTAAGAAAATTGCAGAATTAGAGGCAAAATATGACCCTCAATTTTCTGATGTGTATGAAGCACTGGAATTGCTATTAACAGATAGAAATAACAAAATAAAACAGGGGGAGCGAAAACAGATTGGGTATAAAAAGAAAACATGAAGTCACAATTTGTGACCTTAAAACACCCTCGGCAAAATTGGAACAATTTGTATCCGATTTACTTCATCATAAATATTTTGACACAGGTTTTAAATATTTTCGAAAATAACTGCCTGTTCCTCAGCAAAAACTAAGCGGAACTCATTTACCTTTTCCCTATCTTTCCGCTCTAAACAAACAAACAATCACCCTACCCATGCCCGAAGAAAAAAAACTCTTTCTCCTCGATGGCCACGCGCTCGTGTACCGCGCCCATTTTGCCTTCATCACCCGCCCACTCATTAATTCAAAAGGCTGGAACACTAGTGCCATTACTGGTTTTGTACGAACGATTTATGACCTGATCAAAAACCAAAAACCGACCCACCTGGCAGTCTCGTTCGACCTCCCGGGCGGTACCTTCAGGGACGAAATGTACCCCGAATACAAAGCCAACCGAGAGGCACAGCCAGAAGATATCAGCTTTGCCCTGCCCTGGATCATGAAAATATTGGAAGCCTGGAAAATCCCGATCCTTACTTTGCAAAACTACGAGGCAGACGATGTCATCGGCACCATTGCCAAAAAAGCAGAGAAGCATGGTTATAAAGTTTACATGGTGACACCTGACAAGGATTACGGCCAGTTGGTAAGTGAAAATATTTTCATGTACAAGCCTGGGCGAAAAGGTGGAGAAGCGGAAGTGTTGGGCGTCAAAGAAATTTGCCACGTCTGGGGCATAAAAAATGTGGATCAAGTGATTGATATGCTTGGCTTGCAAGGTGATTCCGTTGACAATATTCCCGGTGTGCCGGGCATTGGCCCCAAAACAGCGGCCAAACTCTTGGCAGAGTTCGACTCTATGGAAAACCTGCTCGAAAATACTGACAAAATAAAAGGCAAAAACCAGGAGCGCCTCATCGAAAACAGTGAACAAGCTCTTCTCTCCAAACAATTAGCTACAATCGATATCAACGCCCCAATTGAGTTTGTCGAAAGCCAGTACAATTTGGATCCATTTGACCGGGACAAACTTTCCGAACTATTTAAAGAGCTGGAATTCAGGGCATTGGCTACACAAATATTAGGAGAAGACAACTCGCAATCGGGGACTACTATCCAAGTCGGCCCAGTTGCGGGTACGCAAGGTTCACTATTTGGGAATGTCTCCGAACGCGCTCCTGTGAAACGCGCCGCACCACCCTTGCCCTCTCATTCTGTCGCTGAAAAAACGATTGAAAACACACCACACGAATACCATCTTACAGATACCCCTGAAAAACGGGCAGACTTGATAGCCCTGCTCTCCAAGCAAAAAAGTATCTGTTTTGATACCGAAACGACTGGGGTCGATGCCAATATCGCTGAAATGGTCGGGATTTCCTTTTCCATAAAACCACACGAGGGGTGGTATGTGCCCGTGCCTGCCGACTCAAATGATGCACAAGAAGTAATTGATGAATTCAAGCCCATTTTCGAAAATGAAAACATCGGAAAAATAGCCCAAAACATCAAATACGACGCGCTCATGCTGAAATGGTACGACGTGGAACTAAAAGGTCAATGGTTCGATACGATGATAGCCCATTACTTGCTCGAACCAGAACTACGACACGGCATGGATTACTTGTCCGAAACCTATTTGAAATACAAACCCGTTTCCATAGAAACCCTGATCGGCAAAGGAGCAAAGCAACTGAGTATGCGGGATATTCGAGTAGAACGGGTAGCAGAATATGCGGCGGAAGACACAGATGTGACATTTCAACTACGGGACTATTTTGCCCCAAAACTAAAAGAAGAAGGCTTGGAGGAACTGTATGAAACAATGGAAAATCCATTGACAAGAGTCCTTGTCGATTTAGAATATGAGGGCATCAACCTGAACAGTAAATACCTTCAGGACTATTCAGTTGAATTGGGGCAACAAATCAGTGATTTCGAAAAAAGGATACATGTTGAAGCAGGCATAGTGTTCAACATCGCATCACCCAGCCAAGTAGGGGAGGTTTTATTTGGCAAAATGCAAATTCCCTACCGATGGCGGAAAACCAAAACGGGGAAGTATTCAACCGATGAATCCAAACTGACGGAACTGGCTGGCAAATACCCGTTCGTGGCCGATATCCTCAAACACCGTGGCCTGTCAAAACTAAAATCTACCTATGTGGATGCCCTGCCCTTGCAGGTCAATCCTAAAACTGGACGCGTACATAGTTCTTTTAACCAGGCATTAGCTGCTACGGGCCGACTCTCTTCCAACAACCCCAACCTGCAAAATATTCCGATAAAAACGGAGGAAGGACGAAAAGTACGGGAAGCATTCATTCCGCGTGATAAGGGCCACGTTCTGCTCGCTGCTGATTACTCTCAGGTTGAACTTCGACTGATCGCAGAAATGAGCAATGACGAGGCCATGCTCGAAGCTTTCCAAAAAGGACAGGACATTCACCGCGCGACGGCAGCAAAGGTGTATGGCACGGCTTACAACGAGGTGACCAGTGACCAGCGGCGCAATGCCAAAACCGTTAACTTCTCCATCATCTATGGTGCAGGGGCTACTAATGTTTCTCAGCAACTCAATATAAAACGTGCTGTGGCAAAGGAACTGATCAATACCTATTTCCAACAATACCAGGGTTTGAAAAACTACATGGAAGAAACCGTGAATTTTGCACGTGAAAATGGCTTTGTAAAGACGCTACTTGGTCGTCGTCGATACCTGCGTGACATTGATAGCCGTAACGGCCTTTCCCGCAGCAATGCTGAACGGATTGCCATCAATACACCAATACAGGGTACGGCTGCCGATCTCATCAAAATTGCCATGATAAACATCCATAAGGCGCTGAAGGAAAATAACTTAAAAACAAAAATGATCCTTCAGGTACATGATGAACTGGTATTTGATGTACCAAAAAATGAATTGGAAAAAGTGAAGCCGATTATTGAGGATTTGATGAAAAATGCGATCCCTGATTTGGAAGTGCCGATATTGGTGGAGATGGGAGTTGGGGATAATTGGCTGGAGGCGCATTGATTAAAGCAATCTTTTGTTTAAATTTGGCAAACTTTCTCAAGAGGACACACCAAATGGCCAAAGACTTTTACCACGAAACAGTTAAACAAGCATTAATAAATGATGGCTGGGCCATAACCAATGATCCATTGACATTGTTATCAAAAGAAGAAGGGGGATTAGAAACAGATTTGGGAGCAGAGAAATTTATTGCAGCGGAAAAAGGTCTAAAAAAAATTGGTGTCGAAGTCAAAAGTTTTATCCAGCCTTCCATTATGTACGATTTTCACCAAGCCGCGGGACAATACATTTTGTACTTATCTGCGCTTGAGATCAAAAAGAGTGAAAGGGTTATGTACGTGGCCATACCCGATGAGATTTATTATCGCTTAATCAAGAAAGAGGTGATTGTTCATGCAATCGAAAAATTGTCAATGAAAATCATTCTTTATAATCCAGTTGCAACTCAAATAATATCATGGAAAGAATAGCAAAATACCGCAAGGCCATTCTGGAAGTAATGGAAGATTACATCAATAAAAGAAAAACGCCAGAGGCCATAGAATTTCAAATAATCACTGACGATGTACACCATCGATACCAGCTTGTCATGCTGGGTTGGCAAGACAGAGAGCGCATTTATCACATGCTGATGCATATGGATCTTATCGCTGATAAAATATGGGTACAAGAAGACAATACAGAATATGGAGCAGCCAATTTCTTATTAGAAAAAAGAATTGATAAAAAAGAAATAGTCTTGGCTTATTTTTCCGAATTTCACAGAAAGCAAACTGAATATGCAGTAGCTTAATCAACCCACTCAAACGTCTCGATCATCCTGTCCACATCCTTTCGGATAAAATCATAAACTGGAGCAAGAGAATCTGGTTTGGCCTGTGCGTAAAAATAGAGTGCACACCGCAGGAAATGTTCTTGCTCCAAAGTATCCGTCACAAAAAACTGCACTTGGGAAGCTACAGGACCTTCTACCTCAAATAAAATGCCCTGCACATTGTTGGATTTCCGGAAGGGCCGATCATCGATGTAGATCGCCTTTTTGTTATGCCATTCCGTCAATTTAAAAGCATCCGTTTTCAATTCATCAATAGACGCCCTATCAGCGATCGGGGAGTAACTGCAATGCAGCCTGCACTCAAAATCGGGGAAATAAATATCGAACCAGCATGGGTCAGCAGGACGCTCATTGAAGAAAGAAGTGTCTCGCTCAATGAGCGCATATTCAGGATATTCAAATGTAAAATGGCAGTATTCCGCATCGAAGGGTTGGTAGTTTTTTTCAGGATAAATGACCTTTGGAAAGCCTCTTGGTTTTGGTGTGAAAACAGGATCAGAACAACTGATTATCACAAAAAGTGAGCAAAAGACAAGAGGAAATGATCTCATATTTTAGAATCTATGGCTCAACGAAGTCAGGGCGTAACTAGAAGTTACGCCCTGACTTGCCTGCTAAAAAACGAGCCGTTTTGGTTGAAACGGCTCGTTCGGAAAAATTAGTATAAACAAATAGACTTGTTCGTAAATAAGATTTTAGGATAGGAGAATTAGGTTTTTTTGTCTGATGGTCTATTTTTTTGAGTGCATAGCCGTAGCTACGGGCGAGAAAAAATAGTGCGACAGACGGAAAAAGATTTTTTCATATTCAAAATCCTTATTTTCGAACAAGCCTAATATTTAAAATCAGAATGGCAAGTCATCCGCTGGGCTTTCGCCATTGGAGTCGTCGTTAGCCACTGGGGCAGCAGGTTCGTCCGATTTTGGGGAAGGATGGCTGGTCGGTTCATTCTCAGAACCTGGGAAGTAACCGCCACCGCCGCCATCACCCTTGCGGTCCAACATTTTGAAAGTATTGGCCACTATTTCGGTGAAATACTTTTTCTGATTGTCCTTATCGGTGTATTCACGGTAGGTCAGTTTGCCTTCGAGATAAATCAAGCTACCTTTTTTAAGGTATTTCTCGGCCACTTCGGCCAAGCCCCGCCAGCACACGATGTTATGCCATTCGGTCTGTTTTACCTGATTGCCTTCTCTGTCCTTATAGGATTCGTTGGTGGCAAGGCTAAACTTGGCAACGGCCGCGCCATTTTCAAGTCTGCGTACCTCAGGGTCTTTTCCGAGGTTGCCGATTAAGGTTACATGATTGATCATAGTTTTTTGTTTTAAGAGTTAATAAATTAAGTTTTTCTTGGGGTTCTTCAAAAGAGTTCTAAAGTTAGCAATTTTTGGCGAAGGTAAACAGCTATTACCTTTGGGAAAGCATATTCTTCCAGATTTTCACGAATTACTGTCAACCACCCATTTCCCATTTCAGGAATATATTCCCCCAATAGTTCTATTTCCCAGAAACGTGCAACAATGCGCTGATGGGTCAAGTCCTGTTTCATGGGAGCGGAAACCCGTTGGATATTCACCGTTGAACCACTCATCCAACGTTGCCAATTTTTATGTTTTAGAATAAAGTTTTGTTCCTCCACCAAACTGCCTGTTTCTATCAATGGAAAATCATATAGGTTTTGCCAGATGTCTTTCTCTTTCCTTTTTTTTATAAAAATTTTATCCTTTTGATTGATTATCAAATAGTTGAAAAAGCGCTGGGTGCGTTTTAGCTTTTTGGACTTGACGGGCAGTTTATCAAAAGTGTTGTTTTGAAATGCCGAACATTCAATTTGCATCGGACATTTGGAACAGGCTGGCAAGGCGGGCGTGCAGTGCGTCGCCCCAAAATCCATAATGGCTTGGTTGTAATTTCCTGGTTGTTTTTCGTCCAATAACTCTTGCGCCAGTTGTGCAAAGAGTTTTTTTCCCGCGGACGAATCAATAGGCTCATCTATTCCAAAATATCTCGACAGCACCCGGTATACATTTCCATCTACAACGGCAAATGGTAAGTTGAACGCAAAGGATGCAATGGCTGCGGCAGTGTAAGGTCCGACCCCTTTCAAGTTTCTTATCTGATCGTATTCATTTGGGAAAATGCCATTTAGGTCACTTGTTATGAATTTCGCTGCTGCGTGTAAATTCCTCGCCCGTGAGTAGTAGCCAAGACCCTCCCATAGCTTCATCACTTCATCCTCCGGCGCATGGGCCAAATCTCTTACTGTTGGGTATTTTGATTTGAATTTTTCAAAATAGGGCAATCCTTGTTCCACTCTTGTTTGCTGTAAGATAATTTCCGAAAGCCAGATCAGATATGGATTTTTTTCACCTTTCCATGGCATGGAGCGGTGGTTCGTCCCGTGCCATTTCAGCAAATTTTTAGTGAACAGTTTCTTCTTTTGGATTTCCTTTTCCATAATTATTGACCCTGTAAAGGTCTGTAAAGTTTTTGATTGGTTAACCATCGTATATTGCGATTTCATTTTGAGGATCATGACAAAGAATCAAAAACTCATTTTGCTGATTTTAGCTGGGACCTTTTTCCTGGCGCTTACTTATTTCAGGGAAGAATGGTTTACTCAAAGCCATACAGGTTTGTGGACGTATCGACTGATCGCTATGGGATCGATTTTGCTTATCGCCAGTGCCAAAGGACGGTTGTTTAGCAAAAGGATGATGTGGGTCGCAATATTATCCTTGTTCTTGTTAGAGGGAGGCTTTGCCCTGCTTTTTCAAATCGTGATAAGTGGAAGAGAACTACCGGAGAAAGTCACCAAGTTGCTTGGATATATTTATCTGTTTCATTGCCGCGACTACATCGTTTATGACGAAGATAGGGGGCGGTACGACGAGCATTTGTTTTACACTTTGAAGCCGGGGGATTTTGAATATTCAAACATGGAATTTTCAACGGATTACCAGGTTAACCAATCGGGGTTCAGGGATGATGAGGCTTCATTAAATTCACCTGAAATCATTTTTCTGGGGGACTCCTACACCATGGGCTGGGGTGTTGAACAGGACGAAAGCTTCGCCTCTCTTCTGGAAAAAAACCTGGGAAGGAAAGCACTTAATACCGGAATCGCATCTTATGGAACGGCAAGAGAGCTACTCGCATTTGAGCGTATTCAGCACGACAGCTGCAAATTGGTTGTGCTGCAATTTTGCCCAAATGACGTTAAAGAAAACCGCTCATTTGTAAAAAATGGTTTCCATTTAGATATTTCACTAAAGACTTTTTTTGAGGAGGAAGTGATGTGGAACAAACTCTACCAGGTTTATTTTCCACTAAAATATCTGCACTCTGCCATATATTACTTTGCCCAGAAAATTAAAAACCAACCTGTAGAGTCAGGAGGCAGGGAAGCATCGGGAAAGAGTGGCATCAGTGACCAGGAGCTCGAAGATTTGTTCGCTGTTTTGAAGAAAATAAAGGAACAGTTTGACGGCAACATTGTACTGTTCAATTTGGGAATGAACATTACTACTCCTTTGGTAAATGAGCAGTTTGAGATTTGGTTAATGGAACATCCAATGGATGGTGTGCATGTTTTCCCTTCTACTGATTATCTGTCAGAAAAAGACTACTTACCGCTGGATACACACCTAACTAAAGGGGGAAACAAGAAATTAGCCGAAGGGCTGGCAGGTTATGTGAAAGAGCATGGACTTTTTCAGGGATTTTAAGACAGGATAAAAGCGCTACCCTTTCCACCAATTCATCAACTCCAATCCTGGTATTTGTTGATAGTCCTTTGTATTATTGGTGCAAAGTTTCAAATTGTGAACCAATGCTGTGGCAGCAATAAGGATGTCATAGTTTCCGCTATGTCGACCGCTTTTGTACAGGTGAGCAAATATATCAGAAGCAGCTTCGCCAATGACGCCATCAATTTCAAAAATGACTCGGCTGTTCAAAAATTCACGGAATCGGGCTTCTTGGCTTGTAGCATTTTTTGCTTTCAAACCACCAAGAATTTCGACTATAGTAATGCGGGAAATTCCAACTGGACCATGTTTGTTTTCATGACCGTCAAACTCTTTCATGACGTCGGGATAGCCTTTCAAGTAATACGAAAGAATGTCAGTATCGACTAAAATTTTGGAGGGCATGGCATGGTGGGGTTATCGGTTCTATAGGATGCTATCCATCCGAGTCATTATTTGGTCATTGCTCTGCTGGCGGTTTTTCATAGTCTCCTCGACCAGAGCATCCCAGTCAAAGCCTTCCTCCTTCAGTGTGTTCGGGTTCTCTTTTTGGGTAGGAAGCCCTTTCCGAAAAGTGTGAATAAGGTCATACCAATGCTGCAAATAAGAATCAGGCAACTGGTTCAGTTCAGTCAGTATATTTTTCAATAATAGCTTCTTTTCCATGCAGGTTGACTTTTTACAAAGATAATCCAAGCAAGGTGTTTTTCAAAACAAGTCCAAATAAGAGCATGAACTCATCATCCTTCAGCCGCCTGCATCTTCTCTGCATTTTCAGCAATCTGCAATGCTTCTATAATCTTGTCCAGGTCACCTTCGACGATCTGGTCGAGGTTGTACAACGTGAGGTCGATGCGGTGATCGGTAACTCGGTTTTGGGGGTAGTTGA
Organism: Saprospiraceae bacterium; assembly: GCA_029263015.1. Classification (GTDB taxonomy): domain Bacteria; phylum Bacteroidota; class Bacteroidia; order Chitinophagales; family Saprospiraceae; genus UBA6168. The sequence continues at coordinate 9,799 of JAJCYI010000114.1, forward strand.
ATGTGCGGATTTTTTCAGACCGGTCACCAGAACCGACCATCGATTTCCGCTTGGCGGCTACCTCAGAACGGTGTTTTTCTTTCTGGACCGCGTAAATTTTTTGATAAAGCCGTTGCTCAGCAATCTCTTTATTCGAATGCTGCGAACGCCCCTCCGTACATTCTACCGCTATTCCAGTGGGTATATGGGTCAGACGGACACCCGACTCCGTTTTGTTCACGTGCTGGCCGCCCGCACCACTTGCACGAAAGGTATCAATCCTCAAATCGGAGCGATTGATGTTGACATCTTCCATTTCCATTTTGGGCATCGCCGCTACAGTCGCAGCAGAGGTGTGTACCCTGCCCTTCGATTCAGTGGCGGGCACACGCTGTACGCGGTGGGTGCCTGATTCAAATTTGAGGCGCCCATACACGTTATCACCTTTCACTTCGACCGAAACTTCTTTATAACCTCCGGACGATCCTTCGTTTTCATATTTCACCTCTGTTTTCCAACCCTGTTTTTCAAAAAACTTGATGTACATTCGGAACAGGTCGCCCACGAAGATACTTGCTTCGTCGCCCCCTGTTCCTGCGCGGATTTCAAAAAGCACATCCTTTTGGTCTTCAGGGTCTTTGGGTACAAGAAGCTGTTTGAGCTGCACCTCCAACTTTTTTTGTTTTGGGAGCAATTCCTCCATTTCCATTTTGGCCATTTCACGCATTTCGGCGTCCTTGTCCTTACTCATAATCTTGGCTTCTTCAATATGGTTAAGTGCCTCTTTGTATTCCTCGAATACATCTACGATCTCCTTGAGCTTGTTATATTCCTTACCAATCTCGCGATATCTTTTCTGGTCAGTAATGATCTCTGGATCAGACATTTGTTCTTCGAGGGTCAGGAATTTATTTTTTATCGCATCCAGCTTATCTAGCATCGTTATCGTTTAATGGTTGAAAATAAAGAAGGGTAGAAATAAAGCAAAATGAAGCCGTTTCCAAAAGCTTTGTCCAAACCGAGATTCTAAAAATGAATTAAATATTAATCTTTGCGAAACGGTTTGCAAAAGCCAGCTTCAGCCTACATCGGATTAAAAAAAAGAAAATTTAGGAAGCTATAAAAATGAATGAATCTGTAAACTTTGCATTTGTTTTTATTTGCGGAATGTACTGCAAAGGTAAATTTTAAAGCTGAATTAGTGAACCTGGTTAAAAGATGAAATCGTTCATCGGCAATATGATTTTAAAGCTGCAATTGTGAATAAAAAGCCTTTGATACTCAACATAGAATCTGCTACCGGCACTTGCTCGGTCTGTGTAAGCAGGGGTGAGGAAATATTGGATTTCCAAGAAGCCGAACAAGAATATGAGCATTCCAAAGTCCTCACCGAACTGATAGATAAGTGTTTAAAAACGAGCAAATTAGATTTGGGCAAACTCGATGCCGTCGCAGTAAGTTCAGGCCCAGGGTCTTATACTTCATTGCGGGTTGGTGCATCTACGGCCAAAGGGATCTGTTATGCATTGGGGAAACCATTAATCAGCGTTGACACCCTCCAGTCTTTAGCATTAGCTACACAAAAGCAAATGCAACTGTCAGGGGCGTATTATTGCCCAATGATTGACGCAAGACGGATGGAGGTGTATTGCAATATATTCGATTCGGACAACAATCCTATCTCAGAACCATCAGCCAAGGTGATTGATAACAATACATTTGGGGACTTTTTTGCTTCGGGCAAACAATTGGTATTTTGCGGGAACGGCGCCGAAAAATGTAGGGCAATATTGGAATCAAAATTGACCGTTTTTCTCCCGTCCGCCTGTTCCGCTGCATACCTTGTCCCCATTTCAAACAGGCATTTCGAAGAAGGAAAATTCGAGGATATTGCCTACTTCACTCCCTTCTATCTGAAGCCTCCAAATATTACAACTCCTAAGAATATGAAGCTTTAAAAAGCATTAAAAATTTAATAAGAAAAATTTACATATTAAAAATTAATTTACTTTATAATTCTTTGTTATTTGAAAAACCTATTTTAATTTCGCCCTGACTATACGTGGTTTAAGTATTAAAAACCTTTCTAATTATTGATTGGTATAGTTCTTGGATAGCCATGTATCGAAATTTTACTAATTTGAGAAAACTTAAAAAAAGTTCTTTTTCGCAATTTTTTAACCATCTAAAATTTAAACATAGATATGAGAAAGCAAAAGGGCGAAACTATTGTTTTGAAGAAGGGAAAACAAGAGATTCAGCTTGATTATGCTGAATTGAGAAAAGCAGTTTTAGTTCTTAGAGCCATCAATCACAAACTCCGCCAGCGCATGATAGATTTGCTGGAAGAGTACGAAAAGATGACCGTGACGGACATCTACATCAAACTCCGGCTCGAACAATCTGTTGCCTCCCAGCATTTAGCGATCCTTCGCCGCGCAGGCGTCGTTTCTACAGAACGCGATGGCAAATTCATTTACTATGGGCTGGACAAAGACCGTCTTTCCCAGATTTCAAAACTTGTAGAAGAATTAGCAGCATAAGAAACAACTTTACACTTAAATAACCAGGCTTAGTAGCCACATACAAGCACTTTTGTCTGAACAATCAATCCCACGACAAAGAAACCGCTACTAATACTGATTGACATAAGCCCCCACCTTCTTGTTGGTAAACAATTCAAGGCTCTAAGAGCCATAAAGGCTAAGTCAAAAAGTGCTGTAAACCAATGGGTTTGCAGCACTTTTTTTATAATAATTTTGATAAAATAATTAATTGGCGCATATTTGCCATCGCACATTATTTTAAGACAACTAAAGTAACTTCTATGAGAAAGGCTAAGGTAAACATCAATGATGAGAAGCTACAGGTGTCTTCTGAAATACTGAGGGCGCTAGCTCACCCTCTGCGTATGAAGATCCTGGAATTTATAGATGAAAATGACACCATCAATGTCAATAAAATCTATAATACACTTAAGTTAGAGCAATCCATCACTTCTCAACATCTCCGTATTCTCCGTTTGGCTGGTTTAGTCATTACTGAAAGGGATGGGAAATTCATTCATTACAAATTGGACTACGACAAGCTGTCCAATGCAATGGAAGCAATTGACTCATTTTTGGAACAGGAAGTCAACTAAAACACTTGCCAGAAGAGCCTATTGCTTTTCTGGCATTTCAGTATTTAAGAACGAAAGGATACAGGATTAAAGGGAGTCTAACTAACTTATTGGTACGATACTACTAAACTCAACCTTCGATGAACAGGGCTGAGATGGATCGGTGTTCGTGAGTATTGCGAATGGCCCTTGCAAACAGTTTTGCTGTTGACAATACCTTGATCTTTTTGGGGTATTTGTTTGCTTTGATTGGGATTGTGTCGCATACGATCAATTCTTTTAAACCCGATTTTTCGATATTTGAAAATGCATTTCCAGATAAAACTGGGTGGGTGCATATTGCCCGGACGCTTTTAGCGCCTTTTTTCAATATGATGTCTGCTGCGCGGCACAGCGTACCAGCCGTATCCACAAGGTCGTCCACCAAAATGACATCGGCACCTTCAACATTTCCAATTACAGTCATTTCGGCAATTTCATTTGCTTTTTTCCGGTATTTGTCACAAATAACCAGTTCACATCCAAAATACTTGGCATAAGTCCTGGCCCTTTTCACACCGCCAACATCTGGGGAAGCGAATATGGCATTACCGAGGTCTTGTTCTTGAAGGTAGGGAATGTATATCGCCTCACTTTTCAGGTGGTCAACAGGTATCTTAAAAAAACCTTGGATCTGATCAGCGTGGAAATCCATGGTCATAACACGATCAACTCCTGCTGCTTGGAGTAATTCTGCAATCAATTTGGCAGAAATTGGGACCCGTGGTTTATCTTTTCTATCCTGCCGTGCATATCCAAAATAAGGGATTACCGCTGTGATGTATCCAGCGGAAGCCCTTTTAGTGGCATCGACCATCAGCAGCAGCTCCATCAGGTTATCAGTAGGGGAAAAGGTAGATTGGATAAAAAAGACATAGGCGCCCCGTACCGATTCATTGATTACCGGTTGCATTTCACCGTCACTGAAACGGTTCAACTTTACATCGCCTAACGGCTGTCCATAATAATCAGCAATTTTTTCAGCTAGGTATTTGGAACAATTTCCGGAAAAGAGTTTTACCTCGACCATAGTATTACTTGTAAATGTTGAAGGAATGGCTGCTGAAGGGTTTAAAAGCCCAACCGAAGGGGCCTGTAGTGTATCAGCATAGTTCATTTTGAAAAAGATTGGTAGTTTAGCCTATAATACGCGACAAAATTAGAAATTTAATTAAACAAAGAAGGGGGGCTGACATGTTGTTTTTACCAACATAAATCCTGTAGAGTAATTTTACCCTTATATTTACTGAAAATTCTTCAACATCCATGCATTTATCTCCCAAATTTTATCAACTGGTTACCCTTTTTGCTGCTTCTTTTCTCATGGCCTCATGCCATTCTGAGGTAAGTCCAAATGGTCAAACGGTGCTGGTGGCCAATGCGCCTGTTAACAACTTTGCTGATTATTGGTATGCCGGCGAAGCTGAAGTCAATTCATATGAACTTCAGCAATCGAGGTATGGTGAAATGCGGACAGGGGAGGCAATTATGGTTTTTGTCACTGAAGATTTTTCAAAAAACAAACAGGTGAAACTGGACAATCCAGAGAAAGCTGGCAATGACAAAGTTTCTGTTTTGAAACTGAATCATCTGCGCCGTTTCATCACTGGCATATATGACTATTCCATGATGCAATCTGTTTTCACGCCTATTGACACGGAACGCAATCCCCACACGGTAAAAATCGCGACCAGTTCTCAGGATTGGTGTGGGCATTCGTTTGTGCAACTAAATCTGGAAGGCGATAAATACAAAGCCAGCCAGTTTTCCTATTTCGAAAAAGAAGGCGACAAGGTTAATAAATTTAAATCCGATCTACTGGAAGATGAAATATGGAACCGCATCCGCATCAATCCAGGAAGCATCAAGGAGGGCACTTATCATGTCATTCCTTCTACTTTCTATTCCCGCTTGACACACGACCCACTAAGCCCAAAACAGGCCAGGATCACTTTTGACAAACAAGCCAGCACAACTTACCTCGTTTTAGAGTACTTGCATCTCGACCGCACTTTGACCATCGGATTTACGCCTTCTTTTCCTTATAAAATTCTTTCTTGGACAGAAATGCAAGACGGTAAGATGATGTCCAAAGGCAAACTGAAAGCTTCTGTAAAATCAGCCTATTGGCGACAACATGACAACCAGCACGAATATTTGAGGGATTCTCTAGGCATATAATTTGGCCGTCACGTAGGCGAATTGACAAACTTGCCAAATCCTGCTTTTTTGATCGCCGCTTCCATTAGTTCAGGAAAACGGTCGGGTGAACAGGTAAATGCAGGTATGTCGAGAGAAGCTAATTTTGCAGCCATTGAGCGGTCAAAGGCTGGTGCGCCCTGATCGTCAAGTGCAAGCAGGACGGCAATTTGTACGCCTGAAGCTTTTATGCTCGCTGCTTTCTTAAGCATTTGTGATTCGCTGCCGCCTTCAAACAAATCACTGATAAGCAGAAGAATGGTATCGGAAGGGATACAGATAAGCCCTTGGGCATAGCCCAAAGCTTGATTGATGTCGGTGCCGCCACCTAACTGTACACCGAACAAGAGATCAACAGGGTCTTGCAAGTTGGCCGACAAATCGGCAATATTCGTGTCAAAAGCCACAAAATGGATTTTCACCGACCGCATCGAAGCCATCACCGAACCGAAGACCCCGGCATACACAATAGAATTTGCCATCGAACCACTCTGATCCACCAATAAAATGATTTCTTTCAAGGACTGACCTTTCCGACCATGACCGATCAAGTATTCTGGGATGATGGAATTGTATGCAGGTTGGTAGTTTTTCAAATTGGCCCGAATGGTCCGCCGCCAATCAATTTCATTAAATTTGGGTCGCCTGTTCCGCACGGATCGGTTCAACGCACCCTGGATAGCTTGCCGTAAGGGATTTCGCAACCGTTTTTCCAAATCCTCAACTACCTTGCGAATTACAGCCCTGGCGGTTTCTTTGGTCTGCTCGGGCAAAACCTTGTTCAATGAAATTAAGGTTGCGACAAGGTTGACATCTGGTTCGATAATTTCCAACAGTTCTGGTTCGGTAAGTATTTGCTGGAGGTTGAGGCGTTCAAGTGCATCTTTCTGCATCACTTGTACAATAGAAGACGGGAAGTATTTCCGAATATCACCCAGCCAACGGTTCACATTCGGAGAAGATGCTCCAAGGCCGCCCTTACGGTCACTATCGTATAAAGCTTCCAGCACCCCATCCATACCTAAGAATCCTTCTGACAGCACTGCCTGCCCTTCTGGGTCAGCTTTTTTACCAAGTATCAACCGCCATTTTTCTAAGTGATCCATTTTTGAAGTAGAAAGTAAAAAGGCAAAAGTAAAAAGAGAAGACACCTAACTGTTATACTTTTTACTTTTGCCTTTTGCCTTTTTACTTTTTACTTTTTACTTCAAAAGAAATGATACAAAGCGACATCCTCGTTCTCGGTGCTGGCATTGCCGGCCTGACCTCTGCCCTTAAAATAGCGCATCAACGTCCCGACCTTAAAATCACTGTTTTAACAAAAACAAACGAAAGTGAAAGCAATACCCGCTACGCACAGGGAGGAGTGGCCGCTGTTTGGAATTTTGAAACAGACAGTTTCGAAAAACATATCGAAGATACGTTGGACGCAGGAGATGGGCTTTGCGATTTAGACATTGTTAAAATAGTCGTCAGAGAAGGCCCAGAACGGGTTCGTGAAATTATTGACTGGGGTGCTCGTTTCGATAAAAACAAAGAAAAAAAATACGATCTCGGACGGGAAGGAGGACACAGCGAAAACCGCATCTTACATTTTAAGGATTTGACTGGCTGGGAGATACAGCGCACCCTCATCGAGCAAGCCCATAAAGCAGAAAACCTTGAAATAATAGAACACTATTTTGCCACCGACCTTATCACGCAGCACCATTTGGGGCATACCGTGACCCGCGTCACCCCTGGCATTGAATGTTATGGCACTTATGCGCTGAACAAAAAAACTGGAGAGATTGATACCTTACTCGCCAAAGTGACGATACTGGCAACCGGTGGAGGGGGGCAAGTTTACAGGAACACCACCAATCCTGTCATTGCCACAGGTGATGGCATGGCCATGGTTTACAGAGCAAAGGGGCGGATCGAGAACATGGAGTTCGTACAATTCCACCCGACGGCATTGTACAATCCTACTGGTGACAACCCCGCCTTCTTGGTGTCAGAAGCGGTTCGGGGATTTGGGGGCGTGCTGAAGTCACCCAATGGTGAGGAATTCATGCAGAAATATGATGAGCGCGGCAGCCTTGCCCCGCGTGACATCGTGGCACGCGCCATCGACCGGGAAATGAAACTGCAAGGGACGGAGCATATGTGCCTCGATTGCCGGCACCTCGACGAAAAAGGATTCAAAGCACATTTTCCGACCATCTACGACAAATGCCGCAGCATAGGGATCGACCCAATGAAGGAAATGATCCCCGTAACCCCAGCTTGTCACTATCTATGCGGCGGGGTCAAAACAGATGAAATGGGGCGTACTTCTATTTCACGGCTTTATGCCGCTGGTGAGTGTACCTCGACCGGCCTGCATGGAGCCAACCGCCTCGCCTCCAACTCATTACTGGAAGCCATGGTGTTCTCGCACCGCATCGCCAATGACATTTTGGAAGGAAAGAACGACCTCAGAAGCATTGACCCTGGCATCCCTGACTGGAACGCTCAGGGCACCATGCAGCCACAAGAATTGGTGCTCATCACCCAAAGCATGAAAGAATTGAAAGACCTGATGAGTTACTATGTGGGGATCGTCCGTTCCAATGTCCGTTTGAAAAGGGCCAACGACCGCCTTTACTTGTTATACAAGGAAACCGAGGAACTTTATCGGAACACCACCCTATCTCCACAACTTTGCGAACTGAGAAATTTGATTACCATCGCTTATCTTATTACCCGTTCTGCCTCCATGCGGCAGGAGAGCAGGGGGCTGCACTTTACGACCGATTTTCCCAACAAGAATGATTTCATAGATCGAATGATGTTGTGAGTGAGTGATCGAAAATTTTTTCTATGAACTTTTTATTTGTCCGTTAAATAGCGTTTATTTGTCAGGTTTCTGATTGTGAGAAGAATCCTTAATTTCTCTTCTTTTGCGATTTTTTTATACAATAGACTTGTTCGTAAATAAGGATTTTGAATATGAAAAAATCTTTTTCCGTCTGTCGCACTATTTTTTCTCGCCCGTAGCTACGGCTATGCACTCAAAAAAATAGACCGTCAGACTAAAAAACCTAATTCTCATATCCTAAAATCTTATTTACGAACAAGCCTAATGGACAGAAATAGGTACAAATTCATGCGCAATGGCCAAAACCCCTTCTATCAAATTATTCCACTTGGTAAAATCGCTTTCTGGCAGTGAAAAGCGGTATTTCAAACTATTCATAAGTGGCAAAGAAAAAGGCAACAATAAATATGCACAGCTCTTTGATGCAATTGACCGGCAAATAGAATTTGATGATGAAGCATTGAAAAATGCAATCTATGTCAACGAGTTTGTTGAAACCCGTAAATACTCGGAATTAAAAGCCTACCTATATCTTCTTATTTTAAAAAGCCTGCAATCTTATGATGAAAAATCATCCGTAGGTTACCGCCTGAAAAACATGCTCCTTGGCGTGAGAACTTTGTTCAAACGCTCCCTCTTCGACGATTGCAAAGATGTTTTGAAAAAAGCAAAAAGACTCGCAACCAACCATGAGGATTTTAATTCATTAATTGAAATATTGGATTGGGAAAAAAAAGTCGCATATACACAAACGGATATTGCCTTTCTTGACAAAGAACTTGACCGGATCACCAGTGAAGAGCAAGGTTACCTACAGCGATTAAACAATATTTCGGCATATAGAAATATATTTTTAAAAATACTTGTCAGCATAAGAAAGGATGTTTCTAGAAATAAAAAACAAGTATTGGAATTACAGCAAATCATCCATGACCCATTAATGGGGAATGAAGAAAATGCCCAGTCATATACGGCTAAAATAATGTTTTATAGAATACAGTCGATTTATCATTTTTCTGTTTCTGACTTTTATGCATTTTATAATTCAAGTGAAAGATTATTGACTCTCATGGAGGGGAATCAATTGCTCTTAAAGGAAGATGTGTCGGAATACATATCAGCACTCAGCAATCATGTGGTCAGTTGTGGAAGGCTTGAAAAATATGATGAAGTAAAAGAAACGCTCAGTAAATTAATAAAGGTAAAACCTCTGACGGAAGACGATGCACTTAAAATACACAGACAGTATTATATGAACAAATTCAGGCTGTGCATCACTACTGGAGAATATGAAGAAGGATTAATTGAATTAAAAAGACATTTAAAAGAAATAGAAAAAACAGACAAAATACTATTCACGAAAAACAGTTTCTTTTTACAGTATTTCTGTATTTATTTTGGTTCTGGTGATTTCCAAAAAGCACTTGATAGCTTAAATGATTGGTTAAATTTTATGACAGGAAGTGTGGAACGGAAAGACTTGCAAAGTCTCGCAAGGATATTGAACTTAATTATCCATTATGAATTGGGCAATACCATGCTGATTGAAAGTTTGCTTCGGTCAACTTACCGTTATTTAAACAAAGAAAATCGTCTTTCTGAGGTTGAAAGAAAATTCATGAGTTTCATAAAAGAAACCTCACAGGTACAATCGAGGAGAGAAAACAAGCAAGCCCTCGAAAAACTAAAAAGCGAATTCGAGGGCTTGTCCGGTCTGCCTTCTTATGGCATATTTGATTTGTTCGATATCAACTCCTGGATAGAAAGTAGAATCAGTGGAAAACCTTTTGCTGAAATAGTCCGCAATAAATTCCAGGAACGATCCTAACCTTTTTTTAAGTTTGCCAAAGCAACTGAATTGTTATTGACAACAACGATGCCCGGCTCTCTGATTTCTACGTCATCCCAATTGACAAAACCATAAGAACCTGTATTGATGGTAGGGGAATTACGCCCGCCTTTTACCGATTTACTTTCTTTTTCAGTCAGGATATTTTTTGCAAACTTTGAGAGTAAACTCTTTTTTGACATAATTGTATAGATTTAAGTAGTGAAATACTGGAATAGCCTTTTTGGAATATCAGGACATTTCGGTAAAATAAGCAAAAGCCCTGATCGGAATAAACCACATTTTATGAAAAATCAGTTTCCTGAATGATGGTTTTATCATTTTGAATGCCCTGCAAAATTAGGGTATTCTAATCCGCTGGTCAATACTTGGTTTGTCTGCCCGGCTACCAGAGTTGCAGAAAATCTATTTCAGGATCATTACCTTCATTACTATCCCGCCATCCAATTCAAGAAAGTAAACACCAGCAGGCAACCCAGACACATCCAACATGTGATTGCCGTTGAATTGAAAAACCTTCGCCATTTGCCCGAAGGGCGACCAAAGTTTGCCTTCTATTTCATTTTGCAAATCTGTTTCGATAAAAAGTTGACCATTAACTGGATTCGGGAATACACGGAGGCCAATATTTTCAGCCAGATCATCTGTACTTGTTGAACAAACAGTATTGTTGTCCGCACCAAATGTATGCTGCATTTGTGTAAATGAGCCCACTCCATTAGGACACCGTCCATAACCAATATCTGTTGCCTGAGCGCCAAATACAACTTGGTCGGCAATGGTCTGGTCTGGCCTCACCAACAGGAGTTCTTCTCCATCGGCATTCAAATTGAAAGAGGTGTGCAGTCCATCCTGCATCTCATCATCATCCACCCAGACGGTAAGGTAACTATTGGCATTTAGGAAAACACCATTTGGAAATGGCCACTTAGTTAGGTTTTGAAAATCGTCCGTCAAGTACCAGCCCGACAGGTCAATAGTGCTGCTGGAATTATTGTACAGTTCCACCCAATCGTCAAATTCGCCATCCTGATCGGCAATAGCTGTTTGGTTGGAGGCCATCAATTCGTTGATGACTACATTATTGGAAGTGCTGATGTCATAAAATTCAAACTCAGCACGTTCAGGAGAAAACATCCCAGCGTCACTGTTTTCAGCATAAACATAATATTGAAAACCTCCTACTTCAGCGGTGACGGTAGCACCATAGACGCCATCTCCCGCACTGCCATCACCATGGGCGCCATCATCAGCCATGGACACTAAGTCAAACATTTCCTTACGATTATTGCGAATACCCAACCATACAGCGTTGCCATTGTTTATGGCAGCGGTGATATTCACAGAAGTGCCAGGAGTCGGTACAGAAGGCGAAACATTTATATTATTAATATCAGGTGGCGTCGCCTGAAATTCAGGTAGTCCCAACAAATAGGCAATTCGCCCATCCATAAGCTCGAACAAGCCGTAAGCATCCTCACCGTTGTAACTATCTATAACGGTGTTGCTAAAGTTTTCGATAAAATCATTATGGGAATAAAAATGATTGTTGTCTGAAAGTACTTCATCATTTATCAAATCCTGCAACTCCATGCCCCGCTGCTCGAACCATCCACTCAGGAACAATTGATCGATCGCAGTGCGCAAATGCGCCACGTATTTTTTCCTATTTGTATTTCCAGAAAAAAGGGCACTGAGCAGTGGTTTTTGGCTATTGTTTTCTCCTTCAAACAATGCTAATTCAGTATAAAAATCAAGTGCTGGCTGAGGATCGCCAGAGGAGGGTATCGTCAGCCACGGGAATCGGGCAAATGATTCGTTCAGGTCGTCGATGACTGGCACCCAATGATCGTTGTCCGCTTTGAAAATAAAATAATTGCGCGGACTTGCGCCAAGATAGCTGTCGAGGTTGGCCAACAGGTTATTGAATGCATTCATCCAAACGAAGCGGTCTTCGTCAATCAAAGTACGAATATCCTGCGGGTTATTTTGCAAGAGGTCGGCCAATGCCCTGAGTTCATCCCACCCTGTATCAGATTGCAGTTCGTAATGGGTGAAATAACATACATCGCTGGGTCCTAAGTTTTCAAGAGCGGCGCCATGTCCTTCATTGCAACCAAAAGGAGGGGCTGGGATTTCATCAAAATCATAAGAGGGATTGGCCTCAAAACGGGTATTGTTGTTGTCGGACAAAAACCGCTCGCTAAAGAACTTGGAATTGATGCTTTCCACATTAGAATACACTCCAAGGAAACTACCGTTGACATAAACGCTTGCATAGTTGGCCATGGGCGCTTCCATAAAATTGCGCGCTATTTCATAACTCAACACTTCCCGCAGCCAAGATGGATCTTTGGCGCCGTTGGAAAGCTTAATAGCACTGAACCCCTGGTAGTCTTGGTTTTTCACATGGTCAAGTTTGATGTTCAGTGGGTTTTTGGCATTGGCAGGATCGTAAGTGCCGCCACCACGATAGCGAATACCAACGCTATCAAACAAAATGCCGTTGATTTCCACATCAGCCAATAAGCGCTGCCCCAGATCAGCTGCATAAAAATCATTGAGCGTCTGGTTCCAGTTATTGTCTTGAAAAGTAACTTCAATAATTGTAACCTGATCTGTATCGTATAGTCCTTGCGCAAAGGAAGAAGCCCAAGCGAATGCCAGCAGGGCAAACAGTTTTATTCTCATGGTGAAATATTTTAGGAGTTGGGAGTTGACGGTTTAATTGATGTAAGAGGTTTGTTTTTTTACGAATCAATCAAATACTCTTATTTCCATCTATCATGCCCAAAAGTAGCTGAATTCAAATAAACGACATTTCGAAAGCTGACAAATGTAAAGAATTAGCAAAGTCTGACATGGCAGGTACTTGCCAGAGCACAATAAAATTAGACATGTTGGCAATGGATTGCTACGCCATCGTAACAAAAATCCTAATTTTGCCACTCGTTGCCAACTATTGAAAATGGAACAGCGTCTTAATCAAGAGCTTTTTGGCAATTTTCAAACATAAATTATGAATATCAAAAATTTCTTTATAGTCCTGTTGAGCCTACTGGTTTTCACCCATCTTTCTGCTCAGACAGAAGATAATAACCTGGTGCAGTTTTCAGGGATGATACTTGATGGAACGACTTCTGAACTCATTCCCGTACCATACACCAATATCCTCATAAAAGCAAAAGGGCGGGGTACCTACTCCGATTTTACAGGTTTTTTCTCAATCGTGGTAGAAAAGGGGGATGTAATCGAATTCTCAGCAGTAGGGTACAAAACCGTGGAATATACCATTCCTGTTGAACTGAAGGACAACCGCTACTCCCTCGTTCAGCTAATGACCCAAGACACGCTCAATTTGCCGGAAACAATCGTTTTCCCATGGCCTAGCAAAGAGCATTTCAAACTCGAATTTCTTGCCATGGACGTTACTTCTGAAATGCAGCAACGTGCCCTCCGCAACGTAGCCAATGAAACCCTTGAACGCATGCGCAGTACTGTGTCTTCCGATGGTGGGGAGCATGCCAACTATTACCTGCGCCAACAAGCCCGGAGCTATTATTATATCGGCCAGCAACCACCGATGAATATCTTTAACCCATTTGCGTGGAAGCAGTTTTTCGATGCTTGGCAGGCTGGGGACTATAAGAAGAAGAAAAAGTGATTGAAATCCAGACCTGTCAGGTTGTTTTTTTTCTATATATCAGGAGTGGTTGAGCACTCCTGATATATAGAAAAAAAACAACCTGACAGGTCTTCAACGATCCCCGTTTCACCTCTTCCTCCTTTTTTTCCTCGGCATTTTTAAGAATTCAATTTCATCCATTAGTTTATTAATGTCCATATCTTGGTCATCGGAAAATAGGACGGTATTTTCATAATCAAGCTTAGAGATTTCGAGCACTTCTATTTTATTATGGACATATTTTTCAATTTCATTGAGCATGGCTTTTTCGTCTTCGCTACAAAATGAGACGGCCTGTCCCTTTTTCGTCCCCCGCCCTGTCCGACCAACCCGGTGAACATAATTTTCAGCTTTGTCCGGCAGATCGTAATTGATCACATAATCTACATCAGGGATATCAATTCCACGGGCTGTCACATCGGTGGCTATGAGTATCTTGACCTGGCTGTTCCTGAATTGATGCATGACTTTGTTCCGTTCATCCTGGTCTTTGTCGCTGTGAATGACGAGGCTTTCAATTCCCACTCGTGCCATCGCCTTGTTCACCCTTTCTGCGCGGACTTTCGTGCGGACAAAGACCAATATCTTACTTCCTGAATGTTCATTTATCATTCGTTCCAGGAAAAAACGTTTGTCGTCCATGTCGATAAAAGCAATGGCATGTTCGATGTTTTTTGCGACTGGGTCTTTTGGAGAAACCTGAATACGGATGGCTTGCTGATTGATGAGGGAATAAGCCAGTTTCTTGATATAGTCATTTATAGTGGCTGAGAAAAACAGGGTCTGCCTGCGCTTGGGTAGCTTCCTCGTAAGGTCGCGGATGTCTTTGATAAAACCAAGATCAAGCATGTGATCGGCTTCGTCAAGCACCAACGTTTCCACCCTGTGTACCTTCAAATGCCCCTGACTAATGAGGTCGAACATGCGGCCTGGCGTGGCAACGAGGATGTCCACCCTTTTTTCCAAAGTTTCTATTTGCGGGTCTTGGTCAACACCGCCGATGAGGCCGAGGGTTTCGACATTAGTGAACCTGCCTATTTCATCAAACACCCCTGTGATTTGTAAAGCCAATTCGTGCGTGGGCACCATCACGATGCACTTCACCCCATCCACCCGGCGAGCGTTGTTTTTATACTTATGCAATTTATGCAAAATAGGAATGGCAAATGCTGCAGTTTTGCCAGTACCTGTCTGGGCAACGGCTAGCACATCCTCGCCTCGCAAAATGGGGGGGATGGATTTGTACTGAATATCTGTGGGGCGCTTGAAACCCAGTTCTGTAATGCCCCTTATGATTTCAGGCGCCATATTATAATCTTCAAATTTCATGTGTTGTTTTTTGTGGATTATTTCCCAATTGAATCCAGGTACAAGTCTTCGACTTTTGCGCGCGCCCAAGGAGTCCTTCTCAAGAACTTCAGGCTGGATTTAATACTTGGATCAATGTTGAAACACTTGATGTTGATCCGATGCCCCATTTCTTCCCACCCAAAATGCTTGACCAAATGTTTCAAGATCATTTCAAGCGTGATGCCGTGTAAGGGATTGTTGGGTTGTGATGCCATATTTTTATAGTAGCAATGAATGGTTATCCTTTCTATGCACAAATGTAGTTAGTTTGGTTGAGGTGTTTATTACCAAGTCCTTTTGGAGTACGAGCATATCAAAATTTAGTATTTTTGCTTTCAGAATTTCAACCTGCACCTTTCCAACCTTTTATTAAAAATTCCGTTGAAATAACTTCATCGAAATAATAAAATAATACTGTTCCATGGACTGCCGATTTTTTACAAATCTTCTTTTTATTGCCATTTTGATCGGATCATGCGGAAAAGCTGATCCAACCATTTCTCCTGATGAATCGCAATCAACATCTTCCGTTAATTCAACTTGGAGCGAAGGCCCTTTATTTAAATCGCTACCACACGCCCAGACGGGGGTAGATTTCAACAACTTGCTGAATATCAATGAGATAAAAAGCCCCCTTGAGTACGTCAATGTGTACAATGGTGCTGGGGTAGCAACTGGGGACATCAACAACGACGGATTGGCCGACATATATTTCACGGGGAACATGGCCGAAAATAGGTTGTACCTAAACAAAGGCAATTTTCAATTTGAGGACATTAGTGAAAAAGCAGGCATAACCTGTCCCAACACTTGGAGCACTGGCGTGACCATGACCGATGTAAATGGAGATGGGTTGCTGGACATTTATGTTTGCCGGGCGTATTTTGATGAACCAGATAGACGACAGAACCAACTTTTCATCAACAACGGCGACCTCACGTTTTCGGAAAAAAGCAAGGAATATGGTGTCGCCGATCCTGGGTACAGCATTGTCTCCACTTTTTTTGATTACGACAAAGATGGCGACCCCGACCTTTATGTTAGCAACCACCCGCTGGGCAGGACTAAAAAAACCTATGGCGACCATTTGAAAGGATGGGAAAACCCGCCCATGGAGACGAGTGACCATTTTTACAGAAACAACGGCGATGGCACTTTTACCAACATAACCAAAGAGGCAGGTATATTAAACTATTGCTGGACGCTGGGAGCGGTCGCTGCCGACCTTAATCAAGATGGATGGCTCGACTTGTACGTGAGTGTTGACCACGCTGAACCTGACCGATATTACCAAAACAATGGCGATGGCACCTTCACGGAGGTTTCAAAAGAGAAAATGAAGCATTTTTCATTTTCCAGCATGGGGGTGGATGCTGCCGACATCAACAACGATGGCCTGTTGGACATTGGGGTCGTCGAAATGTTGTCAACCAATAATTTCAATGAAAAAACTAAAATGGCCCCCATGAATCCGAAGCGGTTCTGGTACATGGTAGACAATGGTTACGGATACCAGTACATGCGGAACATGCTGCACTTGAACACGGGCGATGGCGAGTTTAGTGAAATAGGCCAAATGGCTGGCATCCACCGCAGCAATTGGAGCTGGGCTACCCTGTTGGCCGACTTCGACAACGACGGGTGGAAAGATTTTTTTGTAACCAATGGCTACCTTCGCGAGTATCTCGACAAAGACCACCACAAAAAATTTGAAAAGGCACTCAATGAAGCTTCAGAACAAGGGGTTTCTCAAAAACCACTTATCAAAGATTATGGCAGGAAGGCTCCCGTTAACCAAGTGCCTAACAACTTCTTTCGTAACAACGGCGACCTGACTTTCACTGAATTGGCGCCTGAGTTCGGCTTGGACAATCAAAGTTTCTCGTCAGGTGCTGCTTATGCTGATTTCGATAATGACGGCGACCTTGATTTGGTCGTTAACCATTCTAACGACATTGCCTCTATTTATCAAAACCAAGACCGGGAAAGGGGCGGCAATAATTACCTCCGTTTCAAATTGGAACATCCCAATGACCGTTGCCCGATCGGCACAAAAGTGACCATAGAAACTGCATCGGGCATGCAGTTTCAGCAGTTCACCTACACCCGCGGCTACCAATCTTCGGTGGAAGGTATGGTGCATTTTGGTTTGGCTAAAGATGAAAAAGCCGATAAAGTAACCATCGAATGGCCAGATGGCAAGCAGCAGGAAATGAGCGATGTGGCAGCCAACCAAATCATTACCGTTAAGTATGGCGACGCTGGTTCGGCATCGCCAAATCAGCAGCAAAAGGCAGCTTTATTTATCAACACCACCCAGGCCACAGGTTTGGCCCACCGCCACAGGGAACTGCCATTCGACGACTATGCCAAGCAGGTTTTGCTACCACATAAAATGTCCCAGTTTGGGCCTTTCATCAGCAGCGCCGATGTGAATGGGGATGGGCTGGAAGATCTTTTTGTTGGAGGCGGTAATGGCCAACCGAGTTCTTTATTTTACCAAACGACAGACGGCCAATTTTCCAAGGCTGACATTCCTTCTTTCAATAACGACCTTAACAAAGAGGACATGGGTTCCGCCTTTTTCGATGTCAACAACGATGGGCTGGTTGACTTGTATGTGGCAAGTGGCGGGAACGAATTTCCCGAAAACAGCGAAAAATTGCAGGATCGGTTGTATATCAATGTTGGGCAAGGCCTGCTGCGGAAAGTGAACAGGGTGCTCCCTGACATACGCAGCTCCAGTAGTTGTGTAAAACCTTTTGACTTTGATGGTGATGGCGACCTCGACCTATTTGTAGGAGGCAGGCAAGTGCCAGGCAAATACCCTTCTCCTGCCAGCAGTCATTTATTGATAAATGAAAAGGGCTTTTTCAAAGACGCCACCTTGGACAAAGCGCCTGAGTTCCAAAACATGGGCATGGTCACCGACGCCACCTGGACGGATTTCAATGCTGACGGAGTCGTCGATTTGGTTGTTGTCGGGGAATGGATGCCGATCACGGTTTTCACTCAGCAAGATGGTAAATTCACCAATACCACCGAAAGTTTTGGTCTGGAAAATACGACAGGCTGGTGGAATCGCATCGTGCAGGGCGACCTCGACAACGATGGAGACATGGATTTTGTGGTCGGCAATTTGGGCAAGAACTATAAGTACCGGGCCAGCGAGGAAAAGCCTTTCCATGTTTTTGCCGATGATTTTGATGAAAATGGCACATTTGATATTGCCCTTGGTTATTTCCTCCAGGACGAAGTGCTCTACCCTGTTCGTGGCCGCCAATGTTCCTCTGAGCAGATACCTGCTATTGCTGAAAAATTCCCAACTTATAGTGATTTTGGCAAAGCCTCCATTTTTGAAGTCTATGGCGACAAGCTTGAATCAAGCCTACATTACGAAGCCAAAAACTTCTCATCCTCTATTTTGAAAAACATGGGCAATGGCGTTTACCAAATCCAAGCATTGCCCAATGAAGCGCAAATCTCCCCTATCAACGGCATCGTACTGGAAGACTTTGACAAGGATGGCAAACTGGATATGCTCATTGGTGGAAACCTATATGTTTCTGAAGTGGAAACTGGACGTGCCGATGCGGGCAAAGGATTATTCTTAAAAGGTTTGGGTGATGGCAGTTTCAAGCCTTTCTTATCTTATCAAAGTGGCCTAAACCTTTCTGGTGATGTCAAAGATATTCAAGGAATGAGCACCAATGTCCCTGGTAAAAAAATATTCATCGTGGGCAGCAATAACGCCAATTTGGAAGTATGGAAATGGAGTGGAAGCGCCGGGCCAATGTAGTGCGAATCTCCAGATTCGCATAAGCAAGTACGAATCTGGAGATTCGTACTACATTATTTAAACAACAACCCCACCGTAAATGAAAGAGACTGATCTGGGGCAATTCGACCATTAAAAGGCATTCCCATATCGGTGATCAGCAACTTATCATCTTTCACGGGCAGCCGCTTGTCCGCCCTGAAAATTTCCTTTCTTTCTTTAAACCAGACATTCTGCTGGTCTGCAAAAGTCCAGAAATAACTCCCCCTAAAATACAGTTCTCTGTCAGGGTGCAACTCGATGGCAAGTTCGGCGGATAGTTTGACATTGTGGATGCGGCTGCCATAATTCATGCTAATGGAATTGGCCTTGAATTTTTTCCCTTTCACTTTGAATTTCCCATAATCATTGTCGGCTGTCCCGACCCGTCGGGCATATCTCAGATAATTGTACTGTGCAATTGTTTTAAAATATACTGGCCGTTTTTTGGACAGACTCAACTGAGTGCCAACTCCCATCGACCAATCTTTGTAAATGGCATTGGAAAAATTGAAAGCATTTCCAAAGCGCATGAAAAAATACCTGTTGAAGAAAACATCAAAATCCCATTGGAGAATCACTTCAATCTCCCTGCTGGGAATGTCGTCATTTACCGCAATTATTGTTTCCCCTTCTCCATTAAGATAAGAGATCGAGAGAGGCCTGTGTTCGGTTGACAGAACATGAGCGCCAGTTCCGAGTAAAAATTTAACGCGATCAAACCTGCGTCGGGCTTTTTGTACCCGTTTGAACTCCTCTGGCATAAATTCAATATCCTCGATGCTCTTGCCACTTTCTTTGGCCAACTGCTCCATCTGCTCTTGCATTTTGGCCGCTTGGATGGAATCCCTCTGCTGCTTGAGCGACGCCATGTATTCGGTATCAAAAACTTCCTGTGCCTTTTGTACGCTCTTGAATTGCTGCACACTTTCGGCCAGCCCTTCATTTAATGGCGTGGTGTTGTAGTCTTTCCAAAAATCTTCGTCGTAGCTACCTGTCATCTTTACAAACTGGCGGCCACGTGCCATCCGTTGCAGGTAAGGGATCGGGCTTGATTTTTCTGTATTGATTTCCGTAATCTTTATTTCATTGGAGTAAAGTCCGCCACCGCCGTATTCTCCTTCCCGGAGTGCATCGCTGAAGTGCCATTTGTCGCCTACCTTCCTGTAATTCACTACATACTTATTGCCGTCCCAGTTGCCGGCATATAGAGGATAATCGTTGTATTTCTTCAGCCCTTCGGGCAATATTTCAAATTCGGCTCGGATGAATGCGTATGATCCTTGCTCGATATACAGCTTTCCCTTCATGCGCCCCTCTATCTTGCCCATGTTTTTATTTCCTCTTTTAAACAAACTCAACAGACTTTTCCTTTTTTTCTTCTTTTTACCAGAACTTCTGGCTTTTCCATCTTTATCAAACCCAATTATGTACACTGGCCGGCCATTATAATGTGTGATGCTCTCGATCCAATATTTGTAAACTGGGAAATAACTTTCATCAATAAAATCTTCTCTGTTTTTTACAAAATCAAAACGATGGCCTGCTAGGTGACCTGAACTAAATCCTGAATAAACGGAAGTATCCAATGGATTTTTTAGGTTGATCTTGCGGCCTTGCACCAAACTCACTTCCCCATCTTTTGAATTCTGGTAACTGTTTTTATAAATATTCAGAACACCCTCTGCAAGATAGACGTACTGCGAACTGTCGTCAGTTCGGGATTCTCGATAAAACCCCAAAACTGTGGTCGCGTGGGTTGGATAATTTTTAGGAATATTCTTCACGGCTTTACGGATGATGTCTTCAATGGCATTTTGTCCCATCACGACAACCTCCACCAGATCGCTTGATACCTGCTTTATATAAATGTTGGAATTGTTTTTAAAGGCATGGACCGGTTTTTCATAAGTCTGGTACCCCATGAAAGAAACCGTCATGGTGCTTTGCCTATATTGATGCGGCACTTTGAATTCAAACCGCCCGTCGTGACCAGTCGTGGTGCCGATTCCTCTTTCAGGAATCCCGACATGGGCAAAGGCGAGAGGTTGGTTATTCTTTTTATCCAATACTTTTCCAGTGAGCGTGAGGTAGTTTTGGGCGGAGCTTATATTTCCAAATAGGAACAGGGCGAGCAGGATGACTAGGTAATTTTTCATGCTGTGGATTGATTTTGTACAAAAAGGTAGTGAATGAAGGACGGATGGGAAATAGGCTTTGTTACTTGCAGTCTTCATAAAAGAAAATCGCATTTTTATTGGCGTCATAAAAACCAAATTCATTGGTGCCCCATGCAGTCTTTTCCCGGAAACTTTCCTTTGTTATTACGCCTGCTTCAATGTACTCCTCAAATAGTGGTCGAATGTTTTCGACTTGAAAACGTACTTGTGAAAGATTTCCATTAGCCATGTCTTCCGGGAATTGCATCTGCAAATGGATGAACAAATTTTGACGGCACAAGACCGCATAGTTGACTGGGTCTTCCCCGTAATGAGTGCTGTCGTACACATTTTTAAAGCCAAGTTTTTGTTCCCAAAATACAATATCCTTGGCCACTTCGAGTGATGGCAAAATTGGACTGAGGTGCAAGAATTTGGTGCTGCCAGAAGGCTGATTCGAATCGTGAACCTTTTTTTTCATAAAAGAATTGTTTGCCAGCAAATGTATCGGGACAATAAGGCATGCTGATTAAATGATGTCTAAAATCCTCGCTGGAGGCCTCCCAATAATGGCCATATTTCCATTGATTACAATCGGTCGCTCGATCAATATCGGGTTTTCAATCATGGCCTTGATCCATTCTTGGTCAGACAGATTCTTCCCGACATATTTTTCTTGAAAAACGCTTTCTTTTTTTCGGATCAGGTCAATAGGAGCTATGCCTAACTTTTGAATAACCTCAGCCAATTCTTCCGCAGATGGCGGAGTATCGAGGTAATTTATTATTTCTGGAATGACACCTTTTTCTTCCAATAGTGCCAATGTTGACACACATTTTGAGCAGGTAGGGTTGTTGTATATTTTCATATATTGATGCTGGATTTGGAAAGGGTAAAGGTAAGATTTCGTGATGTAAATAGCAGGTAGACCACTGCCCTTTAGACATAATGAAGGGCCGTGTATTAACCAGCTAAAAAGACTAACCTACAGATGGCAATTTGACAAAATTCACAAAACTGGACACAAACTGGAAAAATTGAGATAATCAGAGAACATAGTCATGGCAAGGACTTAGTGGCCACTTCCCATTAGATTGACTAATCTGTTTTTATATAATCGTGTTCTCCTGAACAGCATAAGAATATTTCAAACCAAAACCCTTGAAACCATCTTAGTCAGCGTGCCTTAGTTCCTTACCTTTTAAATTATCCTGAAATGAAAAAAATTGCCACCAATTACGGTCTAAAAATGTTTATCGGGTTTGCCCTATTGTTTTTTGTAGCGCACCTGCTTGGGTGGAGCGAAAATCATTACTTGAGGATATTGAACGGATTCATCCATATCACATTTATTTATTTGGCAATCGGTGATTATCGCAAAACTTATCCCGAAAGTCACAATAATTATGTCTCAGGCGTTTCTGTTGGAATCTTCACTTCAATGATCGGAGTCATTCTTTTTACCCTTAGCATGTCTGCTTTCCTGACTTTTATTGATCCTGCTTTTTTTGGGCGGATAAAAGCACAAGCACCCTTTCCCGCATATTTCAACCAATTAACTGCCAGCCTTTTTATATTTGTGGAGGGGGTTGGCGTTAGCCTAATCGGTTCTTACCTGGTCATGAGGATAATAGATGCGAAGAGGGAAAATGTGATAGAGTGAATGACTGAATATTTTGTCATAAGTAGTACAGATTTTCCAATCCGTATTTGTTTTCAGGCGGATTAAGAAATCCACGCTACTGTTACTGCTACAAAAGTAGGCTATGACGCAAGGGGAGGGTCAAGGGCAGCTACAAGAAAAATATTTTTTCATAAAAATTATCTATATAAAATCCTGTATTTCAATTGTTTAAAAAACAGTTGCGGATGAAATAAATCCAAGCCTATTGCTTTTTCCTGAAAAATCCCCCTATTTTTGCCACATCAAAATTAATTCAATGCACAATTTCAATCAAATCAATTGGTGGTGGCAAATTTCTGAAGCAGACCTGCAACGGAAACTTGCCTGATTGGTATGATTAATTTTATACAATACAAAAAAGGCCCGTCGTTGCGACGGGCCTTTTTTTGTTTTTGGTTTAACGGTTTATTCGTCTATCGGTAACCAAACCTTTACACCAAAAAACCAACACACCTTTACACCAAAAAGAATGATCGAATTAACGGTTATAGAAAAAACATTGCTCGCCGACACCGTCACCCCGGTAAGCCTTTATTTGCGCCTGCGTGATCGGTATCCGGGCTCATTGTTGTTGGAAAGTTCAGATTATCACGGCAAGGAAAATGCGCTTTCGTTCATCTGCTTTGATCCGATAGCAAGTATTACTTTGGGAAATGGAAAGTTGGAAACCCAGCTGCCGGACCAATTACCAGAGCAAAAACCGATTGCGAAAAAAGAATTGGTCTTTGATGAACTGGATGCTTTTTTTAATAATTTCAAAATAGTAAAATCGCAAAGTTCAAGAGCCAAAAAACTCAACGGGTTTTTCGGCTATGCAGCTTTCGATGCCATCACCCATTTTGAAAACATCGAACTAAAAAACTCCACCGCAGCCAACCGCAACATCCCTGAACTCTGCTATAAACTCTTCCGCTTCATCCTCTGCATCAACCATTTTACTAATCAAATGACCCTGTTGGAAAACCTGCCTGTCGGACAGGCAGGCCTGCCGCAAGATGAAAGAAGCCAAATGGAAGAGGCTGAAACACTTATCGCTGCGCCCGTTTTTCCGAGTTTCCATTTCCGTAAAACAGGAGAGGAGCAGACTAATATGAGTGATGAAGAATACATGGAAATGGTCAGCAAAGGAAAAGAGCATTGCCAGCGTGGTGATGTGTTCCAGGTTGTTTTGGCAAGGCAATTTTCACAGGCTTTTGTTGGCGACGAGTTCAATGTTTACAGGGCTTTACGATCAGTCAACCCATCACCCTATTTATTCTATTTCGATTTTGGGGCGTTCCGGATTTTTGGCTCGTCGCCAGAAGCACAGATACAGGTACAGGGCAACACCGCCATCATCAACCCCATCGCCGGAACCGTTGCCCGCACGGGCGACGACCTTGCCGACAAGGCCGCAGCCGAGAGCCTGCTTGCCGATCCAAAGGAAAACGCCGAGCACGTAATGTTAGTCGATCTTGCCCGCAACGACCTCAGCCGTCTGGCAAAAAACGTGCAGGTGAAAACCTATAAGGAGGTACAGTATTTCAGCCACGTCATCCACCTCGTTTCCGCGGTGGAAGGTACATTGCCGAAAGGCACTTCACGGAGCCGTTTGATGGGCGAGACATTCCCCGCTGGCACGCTCAGTGGTGCCCCCAAGTACCGGGCGTTGCAACTCATTGACGAGATCGAACCCAGCGCCCGTGGATTCTATGGTGGCTGCGTTGGATTCTTCAATTTCGACGGTGAAATGAACCATGCCATCTTGATCCGCTCCTTTCTCAGCAAACAGAACCGCCTCCACTATCAAGCTGGGGCGGGGATTGTGAAATATTCAAAAGAGGAATCAGAATGTCAGGAGGTTTTCAATAAAATTGGGGCGCTGCGGAAGGCAATGGGTGTTGCAGAAAAATTGTAGTTGGGAAACAAGTATTGCTCAAATAATAACTTAACAATTTAGGCTGTTTCTTTCGCCCTTATTATTTGAGCGTTGCTAAATTTTCCACAAAAAATATCGGAAAACTAATTTCCCGACCACATTATGAAAATATTAGTCCTCGACAATTACGACTCTTTTACCTACAACCTCGTTCACTATTTGGAGGAGATCACAGGGACGCCGCCCGATGTCTTCCGCAACGACCAGATCACTGTAGAAGAGGTAAGTACGTATGACAAAATATTGCTCTCTCCCGGCCCCGGCCTACCGAATGAAGCAGGCATTTTGTGTGACCTCATCAAGGCACACGCAGCTGAGAAAAGTATCCTCGGTATCTGTCTCGGTCTGCAAGCCATCGGCGAAGTGTTCGGTGCCAAATTGGAGAACCTTGATCGTGTTTTCCATGGAGTGGCCACTCCCATAAAAGTAGTCGATGAAAAAGAGCAGTTATTTGCTGGCCTGCCCGAAAGCTTTGAAGTGGGCCGATACCACTCATGGGTCGTTTCCAATATTGATCTGCCCGATTGTTTTGATAAAACAGCGGTGGATGAAAATGGGCAGATCATGGGATTGACACATAAATTATATGATGTACGCGGAGTCCAGTTTCACCCCGAATCAATTATGACGGAACATGGGATGGATCTACTGCGGAATTGGGTGCTTTGAGGTGACGCCTTTGCGCAGAATGAGCGGGGAGAAAGGCGTTGTCTCCGCTAAAAAATGAAAAATGAAAATAATACTAAACCATCTATTTGAGCACCGAAAACTTACCCGGGAAGAATCCAGGGAAGTACTCACGAATATAGCTAACGGTGCTTACAATGAATCGCAGATCGCTGCATTCCTCACAGTTTATCTCATGCGGAGCATCTCCGTGGAAGAATTGGCTGGCTTTCGGGAAGCACTACTCGACCTTTGTATCAAAGTAGATTTAGATGGCACTCCCGCGATTGATTTATGTGGGACAGGTGGCGATGGGAAAAATACTTTTAACATCAGCACCTTGGCCAGTTTTGTGGCGGCAGGAGCTGGGGCAAAAGTTGCCAAGCACGGCAATTATGGCGTATCTTCCGTATGTGGTTCATCGAATGTAATGGAAAAATTAGGTTATACATTTAAAAACGACCCAGATCAATTGCGGCAAGAACTAGACAAGTCCGGCATCTGCTTTTTGCATGCACCGCTGTTCCATCCTGCCATGAAAAATGTAGCCCCAGTTCGCCGTGCCCTGGGCATCAAGACCTTTTTCAATATGCTCGGGCCGCTGGTCAATCCTGCTTTTCCCTCTGCACAATTCACGGGCGTTTTTAGCTTGGAATTGGGACGCATTTACCGATATCTCCTGCAAGAGACCGACCGCAAATTTACGGTCGTACATACCCTTGGTGGTTACGACGAGGTTTCCCTCACCGACCGGGCGGCCCACCTCTCCAACGATGGCGAGGGCATGTTGACCCCTGCTGATTTTGGCGGAGCGGTGGAGCCGCAGGCTATTTACGGTGGCGATACAGTGGAAGAAGCTTCGAAATTGTTTACCCAAATTTTGAGCGGAAACGGTACGGAATCGCAAAACCGGGTGGTCGTTGCCAATGCGGCACTGGCCTTGCAGACCTATGGTGTAGCAGAATCACTGGAGGACTGCATCGCCACTGCTGAGGAGTCACTGGTGTCAGGAAAAGCAATGGGCGTTTTGAAGAAATTAATCAGTTTGAATTAATGATTCATTGTTTCATTGCCGCATGGTTTCATTGTCCAGCCATCACGCATTGGGTTAAACAATGAAGCAATGATTCCATGAAACAATGAAACCGGAACAATAAAACAATGCAAATTTTAGAAAAAATAGTCGCACACAAACGAAAAGAAGTTGCCGAGCGCAAGTCTCTCTACCCGACCGATTTGCTCGAGCGTAGCTTGTTTTTTGAAACGGAATGTGTCTCGATGGTGAAATATTTAAAGGATGAAAATAAGTCCGGCGTCATCGCAGAATTTAAACGGCGATCGCCATCGAAAGGGGACATTAATAAATATGCTTCGGTGGAACAAGTGACCATCGGTTATATGCAAGCAGGTGCTTCGGCTCTCTCTGTGCTAACGGACACACAGTTTTTTGGTGGCACGAGTGCCGACCTCAGCGAGGCCCGCAAATTCAACTACTGTCCTATCCTTAGGAAAGATTTTACGATTGATGAATACCAAATTATTGAGGCCAAGTCCATCGGTGCAGATGCTATTTTACTGATCGCAGCCTGCCTGTCGCCACAGGAGGTCAAGCAAATGAGTGGGGTCGCCAAATCGCTAGGCTTGCAGGTTTTATTAGAAATACATGATGAAACCGAGTTCGACCGCTTTTGTGAAAATATAGATATGGTTGGTGTAAATAATCGGGATTTAAAAACATTTAAAACCTCAATTGAAAATTCACATAATTTATTGGCGCTTTTACCAAATATCGTTGCAAAAATATCGGAGAGCGGCATCAACGACCCAAAAGATGCGGCGGGTTTGTTGCAGGCGGGTTTTGATGGATTGTTGATCGGGGAGTCGTTTATGAAGAATAGCCAACCAGGCATGGCGTGCTCGGAGTTTGTGTCAGAGGTGGAAAGGATTAGAAAGCTTGACTACTCGACCCACTAAAGTTTAAAATAAAATCATGTACCTAAAAATTTGTGGCCTCCGCCAAACTGATAATATAAAGTTGCTGCTCCCATTGCTGCCTGATTATCTCGGTTTTATTTTTTATAAAAATTCAAAAAGACATGCCGAAGGGATATTAGAAAAGGATTTTATTAAAAATGAAAAGAGTATAAAAAAAACGGGTGTATTCGTCAATGAAAAATTAGAAACAATAAAAGCCATTATTGAAAAATATGGACTGGATGCAGTACAGTTGCACGGAGATGAAACGCCGGAATATTGCCAACAATTGAAGAATGTATATTTGGGAAGCAACTTAAAGCTGCCTCCCAAATTAGAATTAATAAAAATATTTTCTGTCAACGACAATTTTGATTTTAATAAAACTAAAAAATACGAAGATGTTTGCGACCTTTTTTTATTCGACACCAAAGGCACAGAACGGGGCGGCAACGGCATTGCCTTTAATTGGGAGGTTTTAAAAAAATACAATGGTGAAAGACCGTTTTTTCTCAGCGGCGGAATTAGTCAAGAAGATACAGCGGAAATAAAAAAAATAAACCATCCAAAATTATATGGTGTGGATATTAATAGTCGCTTTGAAATTGAGCCTGGATTAAAAAATGTGGAGGCGGTGAAATATTTTATCGATGAATTAAGAAGCTAAATATGAAAACAGAAAAAATAGCAATAGACAAACGCGGCTACTACGGCGAATTCGGGGGCGCTTATGTTCCCGAAATGCTCCATGCTAATGTTAAGGAATTGCAGGACTGCTACCTCGAGGTACTCGCTGACCCAGCATTTCAAAAAGAATTCCGCTCCCTGCTGAAAAATTATGTCGGACGCCCCACGCCGCTTTATTTTGCGAAACGGCTTTCTGCAAAATACGACACGCAAATCTACCTAAAACGGGAAGACCTCTGCCACACCGGCGCCCATAAAATCAACAACACCATTGGACAGATATTGCTGGCGCAAAGACTCGGGAAAAAGCGCATCATTGCCGAAACTGGTGCAGGGCAGCACGGCGTCGCCACGGCAACAGTCTGCGCGCTGATGGGACTGGAATGCATCGTTTACATGGGCAAGCTCGACATCGAACGGCAAGCCCCCAATGTAGCCCGCATGAAAATGTTGGGTGCAACGGTTGTCCCTGCACTTAGCGGCAACATGACCCTCAAGGATGCCACCAACGAGGCCATAAGAGATTGGTTGTCAAACCCTTCGGATACTCATTACATCATCGGCTCGGTAGTTGGACCGCATCCGTATCCCGACTTAGTGGCGAAGTTACAGGCAGTCATCAGCGAAGAAATACTTGAACAGCTCCCAGAACAAACGGGCAGAAAATTGCCTGATGCGGTGATGGCATGTGTCGGCGGGGGCAGCAATGCAGCGGGGGCCTTTTATCATTTTATCAACGAACCTTCTGTGCAGCTGATCGCTGCGGAAGCGGCTGGCCTTGGTGTCCATAGTGGCGAAACAGCGGCGACCATCGCCCTCGGCAAACCGGGAGTGCTCCACGGCAGCCGTTCCTATTTGATCCAAACGGATGACGGGCAGGTAGTCGAGCCATACTCCATTTCTGCGGGTTTGGACTATCCTGGTGTCGGCCCCTTGCATGCTCATTTGGCAGCGACTAAGCGGGCAAAGTATTTTCCCG
The DNA here is from genome assembly GCA_029263015.1 of Saprospiraceae bacterium. Classification (GTDB taxonomy): domain Bacteria; phylum Bacteroidota; class Bacteroidia; order Chitinophagales; family Saprospiraceae; genus UBA6168. Next base: position 38,747 of record JAJCYI010000114.1, read on the forward strand.
TGACAGATGAAGAAGCCCTGAAGGCTGTGGTGGAATTGTCGAGACTGGAAGGGATTATTCCGGCACTGGAAACGGCACATGCATTGGCTCTTTTAAGGGAAATAAAATTCAAAAAAGAAGAAATCGTGGTGATCTGTTTGTCGGGAAGAGGGGATAAGGATTTGGAAACATATATGAAATATTTGATGTGAATATAATTTGGAACCACCTAACATTTTGAAACCATGAATAGATTAGACAATTTATTTTCACACAAAAAGAAGGACACCCTCGCCATTTATTTCACAGCAGGCTTCCCTAAATTAAATGACACCCGTCGCATCCTCCTCGAACTGGATGCTGCTGGGACGGATATAATAGAAATCGGCATGCCTTTTTCCGATCCATTAGCGGATGGTTCTACTATTCAGGCAAGTAGCCAAAAAGCATTGGGAAATGGGATGAGTTTGAAATTATTATTTGAACAATTAAAAGACATTCGGCAGGAAACCGAAATTCCTATAGTATTAATGGGATATATAAATCCAGTAATGGTTTTTGGCGTGGAAGCATTTTGTAAAAAATGCCAGGAAATTGGAATAGATGGATTGATATTGCCAGACCTGCCATTGTGGGAATTTAATAATAATTATAAATCTATTTTTGAAAAATATGGGATCCACGCCATTTTTCTTGTGACGCCACAAACCTCCGATGAGCGAGTTCGGATATTGGACGCAGCAAGCAGTGGGTTTTTATATGCCGTTTCCGTTTCCACAACGACGGGGAGTTCTGGGAGATTTAATAAAGAACAGGAATCTTATTTTAAACGGCTCTCTAATTTAAAGTTAAACAATCCCATCCTTGTCGGTTTTGGAATTGCCGAGTCGAAAAATTTTAAAATTGCTAATAAATATTTAAACGGTGGGGTTGTGGGCAGTGCTTTTATTCGAGCAATAGAAAAAGAAGAAAGTGTGGATGGCTTCATAAAGAGCTTAAGAGGCTAATATGGTTTTGCTGTTTTCCAAAAGGGTGGGAATTAAATTCCCACCCTTTTGGAAAACAGCAAAAAAAAACACATTAAAAAATGATTATTCAATTAGAAAAAAACATCAGCAGCGACTTAAAAAATAAAGTGCTGCAAAATATACACGAGGTTGGTTATAAGACGATGGAAGTGTCCACCCAATTTTCCAATTATTTGGTGAGCGTAGGGAAAAAGGAATTTGACATCCGTAAAATAGGAAACTTACCAGGCGTTCGGGATGTCCACCGCGTGAGCGATGCATATAAATTGGTGTCCAGGAAATGGAAAGTTCATTCCACAGAAATTGATTTAGGCGATGGTGTAAAGATATTCCGAGGCGGTATGGCTATGATGGCCGGGCCTTGTTCTATCGAGGGTGAAGAACAAGTGGAAAAAATGGTCAACCACCTTGTTAAAAATAATATTAAAATAATGCGGGGCGGCGTATATAAACCGCGGAGTTCCCCCTATTCTTTTCGAGGCCTGGGAATGGATGGATTAAAAATGTGGCACAGTGCCTGTCGGGCACATGGCATTAAAATAATCACCGAAGTAATGGATGCCGAACAGATAGAGGCGATGTACGATTATGTGGATATATATCAGGTGGGTGCGAGGAATGCGCAAAATTTCACGTTGCTCGATGGTTTGGGAAAAATAGATAAACCTGTTTTATTAAAACGGGGCATGTCGGGCACATTAGACGAATTGCTGCAAGCCGCTGAATATGTTTTTTCCAACGGTAATGAAAAAATAATTTTATGTGAACGGGGTATCCGAACGTATGAAAAAGCTTACCGCAATACTTTGGATTTAAATGCCATTCCTATATTAAAAGACAAAACCCATTTACCTGTGGTCGTTGATCCATCGCATGGCATTGGCCTGCGAAAATATGTGGAAGCTATGGCATTGTCAGGCGTGGTGGCAGGAGCAGACGGGTTGCTGGTAGAAGTACACCATGAGCCAGAGAAAGCAGCTTCTGACGGGCAGCAGACTTTGGATTTTGCGGAAGCGGAGCGTTTATATTTGAAAGTAAAAACAGCGATGCAACTTCGATAAAGGCCTGTCAGGTTGTTTTTTTTCTATATGTCAGGGAGCGGTTAACCGCTCCCTGACATATAGAAAAAAAACAACCTGACAGGCCTTTATCGAAGTTGCATCGCTGTTTTTACT
>JAJCYI010000115.1 GCA_029263015.1 Saprospiraceae bacterium
TGGCGGCCTCTTTTTCCGCCATACTTTGTTAAAAAAATGACCGTAGCTATGGCTATGCTAATTTTTTTTGCCTTGTCTGACGAAAAAACCTGCCTGCCGGTAGGCAGGTAACCTCGTCAAAAGTGTCGATTATTTAACTCCGCCTACTTAAAATCAAATCAAGAGATAATTCTTGCTGGAATATTGTTGTTTGCCAGAATTAATTGCAGTTAAAATAAAAACAATGCTTGGAGAAATAAAAAATGTATCACTTAGAAAAATATGGAAGAATGAGGCTTATGACTTTACGCCATGGCTTGCTGAAAACTTAGAAAGAATTAGCGAATCCCTTGGCTTAGAATTAGAATTTGAAGCAAAAGAAGTTTCGGTTGGCCCATATTCTGCAGACATTCTTGCAAAGGATACGGGGACAGATAAATTTGTTGTTATCGAGAACCAATTGGAAAAGACAAATCACGACCACTTAGGCAAATGCATCACTTATGCTTCTGTTCTTGATGCTTCTGCTGTAATATGGATTGCTTCAAAATTTACAGAAGAACATAAAAAAGCACTTGATTGGCTAAATGACCATACCTCTGACGAAATTGGGTTTTATGGAATCAAAGTTGAATTGTGGCAAATTGACGATTCCCAACCTGCTGTTAAATTCAATGTAATCAGTACACCAAATGAGATAGTCAGGCAAGCAGCAAAAAGGAAAGAACAAGGCGAGCTGTCTGAGACAAGAAAAACCCAGCTAAAATTTTGGACGAATTTCCGGGATAAAATAAGCGAAACAGGAAAAATAAGGTCTTTACAAACACCAAGGCCACAATATTGGTTTGATGTAGCTTTAGGGAAATCGGGCATTCATTTGTCAAACACATTTAACACAGACAAAAATGAAATTGGAGCTAGAGTTTACATCGGAAATAAGCAGGTGGATGAATGGCTTCCTTATTTTGAATCTAAAAAAGAACAAATTGAATCTCAAATTGGAAGTAAATTGGAGTGGAATCCAAATCCAGACAATCGGGATAAAATAATTGGCCTGACCAAACATTTTAAATTGGAGAATAAAAAGGAATGGGATCAAGCAATAATTTGGTTAGTCGGTGAAACTCTAAAATTCAAAAAGGCATTTTCAGAAGCGATAAAAGAAAAAATAAAATCAGCATAATTTACCATCGATTAAGCTCCGAATTGAGCGCAGCATAAGTGGTACTGGCTGGGTGATTCCATCAAATTTATTGATGAGCCTTCTTTCCTTCCCAAACCCTAACTCAACCCCGGAATCAACGACAATATCTTCCCCAATTTGATCGCTTTTGAAGTATCCCCGTTCACTTTCAAACGGCCTTGAATAAATGCCGTTTGCACATTCAGCGTCCCCTCTGCAATCCGCATCAAATGTTCGTCCTTGATCGTGAGGGTGACATCAGCCTCACTGCCTTTTCCTCGCCGCACCGAGCCAGGTGATTTGTTGAAATCCAATTTCCAGGCGGAAGGAGCTGGGCCTGTGATGTGGAACTGGTAAACACCGCTATTCGGATAAATGGCTTCTGGATTTTTCTTGATGAATTTCCTGATGTGCTCAAAAAACGCATCAGACATTGCAGCTTTAGGTTTTTCCGGTATTTTCTTCTCTTTTTTCTTTTCTAATTTCAAAATGGCCGATTCCAATTCATTGGCTGATTCCCTTATATAGCGGGTGAATATATCTATGTCGGGCATCGTATTGGCATCGGAAGTTGGGCTGACTGTGACGATGCCGTTATAGCTTAAAATAGTGATAATCAAGCCCATGCCATCAAGGATTGGAGCCATGCCCATAATGGCTTGCAACTGGTGGCCATTCATGTAAATGGGGAATTGTGGTCCTGGCACATTGGTAATGGTCACATTAAAAACGGGCTTGTGCAGTTTTGCCATATTGAAACGGGAGTATAATTGTGCAGCCTGGTTGGCAATGCCGAATGGTACAGCCTCGGCCATATTGGCGAGGGTTTTCGCCCCGATGGCGTCATTATAGGTCTTGCCACGGATGGTATTTTCGTGGATCACTTCCAGCCGTTCGATGGGGTCTTCCACATTGGTGGCCAGCTGTACCAGCATGGAGGAGACCTGGTTGCCAGCAGTTTTACCATCTGATTCGGTACGTGTGGAAATGGGTACCATCGCGACCAGAGGTTTGACTGGGAGTTGTTTTTTTTCTAATAAATACCTTCTCAAAGCGCCGGCGCAAATGGCCAACATCACGTCGTTCATGGTGGTGCCCATACTATTTTTCAATACCTTAATTCGGTCGAGTGAAAGAATGGCAGAGTTCCATTTTCTCCGAGCAGAAATGATACCGTTGAGCGGGGAATGGGGTGCGGAAAAAGGTGCTGCGGGCAGTTCGACCCGTTGTGCCCGGGTCAACATTCCAGACTTGATGGTGGCAGTCACAGCGCCAGCAACGAGCTTTGGGAACTTGAGTGGCCTTTTTGCAAAACTGAGCGAGCTTTTCAGCATCATGGCAACATCGTTGGGCAGTGGAGCCGGCTTAAAAGGTTTGGGTTCTGGGATTTCTTTTACCTCATTGGTCATGTCGTAAATCAGGCTCATGATACCTGTTCCGGCCATTCCGTCAATAGCTACATGGTGTGCTTTGGAAATAATGGCTACCGATCCTTTTGGCACCTGCGGTATGGTGTCCAGTCCTTCCACAAAAGTGAACGACCATAGTGGACGTGAATGATCCAGGGGCTCACTGAACGATTTGGAGGCAATGGCCCTCAGCTCCCGCCAGCCGCCGGGTTTGGGCAGGGCGATGTGGTGGAAGTGCATGTCTATATCAAAATTGGGGTCGTCCACCCAGTAGGGATAATCAATGCTAAAGGGTACAAATACCAATCGCTTTCGCAATTTGGGGATCAGATGGAGTCTCGAATGGATGATTTTTTTAAAAGTTTCAAACGCCAAAGAATCTTCAATAACCGCCACGCTGCCAACGTGCATGTGGCTCGTGGGGGTTTCGGCATATAAAAAGGTGGCGTCCATTCCTGAAATGGCCTCGATTTTATTGTTGTTGACGAGGTCTATTATTTTTCCTATCACAATGTTTATGTTTTGTTGAAACCAATGTTCCTGTATTGGCGAAAAGTAAAAACATTTGAACACCTAACTAAATATTTTGCTTAATTTTTGGATTCATTATTTTTGGTGGAGCGCAGTATTGTCCAGTTCCGCTAACTTTACCTAATAATTCAAAGTTCCGATTTACAAAAAATGAACGATTAATGTAGTTCGGATCTCCAGATCCGAACTACATTAGCCAAATTAAAAAGTAATGTCTGCAAAAAAAGACGAGACCGCTTCTTTCGTGCTCCGCTTCACGCAAAAGGTCTTTCAAAATGACGAGGGCGATCCGCAGGTGCAGTGGCGTGGAAACATTCGCCATGTGCAGGGTGGCGATGAAAAACGATTTTCAGAATTTGACGAAGTCGTGAATTTTATACAAAGCAAACTGGCTGATCTAACGATTCAAGCCATGGAAGATAAATCGCCAGAAGAACAAAAAGGAATCCTGGCCAAAAGTTTTGACCTCTGGAAACGAATGGCAGTGGCTGGCCCAAAGATGGTCATGGAAACAATCAAAGATCCGAAAGCTGGTGTTGAACATTTGCAGGAACAGGTTAGCCAGACGGTGCAGGAGCAGATGACCCAGGTGGGTGATTTGTTCAATTCAAAACTTGATCCGGACAATTGGAAACCTGTCTCGAAAACGGATTTTAAAAACTTGATGGAAGCAGTAGGAAGTTTGTCGGACACCATATCTGGCCTCAACAAAAAAGTTGAAGAACTTTCAAAAAAATCCTGACGAGACTGAGCTACATGAACGAATCAGGACGTCAAATAGCAACAATTAAAGCTCAACGGGATGTGGCTGAAATCCAGGTGCAGACCCTTGGTAATTTCCAGGTGTGGCGGGAAGGGGAATTGGTTTCCCCAAAAGAGTGGGGGAGGGACAAGACACTCCAATTGTTTCAGTTTTTGGTTACCTCCCGGCACCGGCGAGGGCTTCATAAAGAACAAATTATTGACCGCTTGTGGGGAGATGTGGATGGAAAAGCGGGCGATCAGCAATTCAAAGTTGCATTGCACGGAATCAACAAAGTGCTCGAACCCAACCGGAAAAGTCGAACCGAGGCGCGATTTATTATCCGGCAAGGGTTGACCTATCAATTGGATCTCGCTGAAATGTGGATTGATGTGGATGCCATTGAAAAGTATATCGCCATCGGAAATCAACAATTGCACAGCCTTCCTTGGTTGGCGCGGCAGGCCTATTTTGAAGCGATCTCTTTGCAGGATGGAATTTATTTGCCAAATCGCTTATACGAAGATTGGTCGAGCGAAGAACGGGAACGATTGCAAGTGCTTTCGCTTGGAGCATATATTACTTTAGGGGAATTATTGATAAAGGAAAACCCGATGGAAAGCATCCGCCTCGCCCAACAGGCATTGCTTATAGATTCAACTTGGGAGGACGCCTACCGGCTCGAAATGCAAGCCTATCTGCAAAAAGGAAATCGCCCCATGGCTATCAAATCTTACCAACAATGTCAAAAGGTACTCAACGAAGAATTTGGCATTGAACCTCTTCCTGAAACAAAAAAACTATTACAATTTATCAAGGCCATTTAATCGAATTGGAAATTAGAAATTGGAACGATAAGCCAAAATATTAATTGATTGTCAAGATTTTATGAAATTGTTTTATTCCATTCACCATTCACCATTCACCATTCACCATTCACCATTCACCATTCACCATTCACCATTCACCATTCACCATTCACCATTCACCATTCACCATTCACCATTCACCATTCACCATTC
>JAJCYI010000116.1 GCA_029263015.1 Saprospiraceae bacterium
AAGAGATTTTAAATATTACAACTTCAAAACTCTTTGTGAATGCTTTATAAAATCTTTCAAACGCACGAAATTGAGCAAAATCAAGCTGAAACCTAAAATTTCAGCATGTAAACACTCTACTTATGGGATGACTCATGTTTGCGGAAGTGATAATTTCAAACTAAAAATGTGCAGTCAATTTGAGGATTTGAGGTGAAGCCTTTGGGTTGGAATAGCGGGAAGAAAGGCGTTGCCTCAAATTCGAGAAGGATCAGGCGTTGCCTCAATTATACAACAACGGCAGGTTTCCAATACTGCGGATAAACCACGCCTTTGATTCCCCTTTCAAATACAAACGGCTGCCAATACCCTTCTTCCTGAGCCAACCTATCAGCAATACAGAGCAAAACTGACGGATTGTGGCCAAGACCCAAATGACTTCCAACCACTTCGATATTTTGGATCGTATCCCTTTCTGTTGGTTCCATGCAATGTTGCCAGCAAACGATGCCATCGCCTTTTGAGTATATGGAAGTAAAAGGCACAGGTGGGGCGGTTTCAATCATATTTATTATTTCATCGGAAACTTCACCTCGTTTTTGTCCACTCGCAAACTCATAGGCCATATCTGCATTGCTCTCCCCGTGGACTCCCATAAAAGGAGATCCTAACGTGATAACTTGCCTGATCTTCTCGGGCATCCTGTTGGCCATCACCCTTGCAAAAATACCTCCCAAGCTCCAGCCAATGAGGCTTACTTTTTTTCCATGTTTGAGGTATAATTGATCGATCCGGTCTCTCAATGTCTCGACATATGCCACTTGTCCGAAATTCCTCCCAAGCTCCCAGGGATAGGCATAATTTCCTTTATCATTGATAAATCTCCTAAGCGGCTTGGTGGAAAAATCACTGGCGAGGAGACCCGGCATCACCAACACGGGATGGCTGTCGCCCTTTGGAGCATTCTTCAAAAATGGATAGGAGGAATAATATACTCCCAATTCAATTAGCGCACGGGTTTCTAATAGGACCTTCCAGAACGGTGGTTTTTTTATATTTTTTGACATCGTACAACAAATTTCTATGTCTTCTCAAACAATCAAACTGTAACAGGGTTGCAATTACCAAAGAATTATTGGCAATCGTGTAAGTTACAAGGAGTTAATTTTGAAATTGGGCCGAAAGGAGTTCAGAAGCGACGCTTTTCTAAAAAGCGTCGCTTCTATGGACAGCAACTTCCCCAAATTTGTACCGCAGCGTTTTGCATTAATTTTACATTCTGACTATTGTAAACACAGTTCCAAAAAATAGAGTTTTGAAATTCCCTCCCAATTTACCTGAACATCCCCTATTATTCGATTTCTGCTATATAACAGCATTTTGTATTCATTTTGACATTCTGTATTTTATCAATGTGCCCCCATTTAAAATAGCTTACCTTCGTGCAATCCGTGCATGGATCAAGTTCTTCTCAAAAGAATAAATACTCTAAGTCCCACCTGTTTTACTTGATTTCTTAATCTTAAATTTTTTTATCATGTTTCTCAACGCATAATACCATGTTCAGGATTTTTTATACGCTCCTATTCTTCCTATTTTTTGTTTGCCAAACTTCCGCGCAGCCAGGCTTCAACAAACTAATTGATACCGGATTCCCCTTAAACCACTTGCGGGATATGATAGTGGTGAACGACACGATCATAGGCTACGGCATGGCTCAGGCAGATACCATTGATTACCAACAAGGTGTCATCTTGGTGAAGATTGATTCTTCAGGGAACCTGATAAAATCCAACGTGATTGTGGACACGACTGGAGACCTTTTGTCAATTGACAAATACTGGGGCAAGATAACCGCATCGTCGGAAGGTGGATATGCCTTTACAACTGCCCCATTTGTCAAGAACAGTGCATGGTTGGTAAAAGTGGACGATGACCTGGAACTGGAGTTCATCCATGAATACCCAGATACAGTTAATGCCAGTAACTTCATGTACAGCATATTGGAAATAGAAGATGGGTATATCCTTTATGGAGGAATACAAGACCCTGATTTGACCTTAAGATCATTTATTAAGAAAGTGGATAAAAATGGGGAAATTATTTGGACCAAGTTTTATGGTAATCCTAATTTCTGGGGAGTGATCACAGATGTTGAGTTGGTAAATGATGCTATATTTATTGTTAGCAGTAATGAATGGCTTTCGGCTGATATTATTTTCGGATCTACACAGACCGTGCTTTATTATATTGATATGGAGGGAGAAGTGGTTGAATCTTGGGTGTCAGGGCCCAATCCAAACGTAGGCTTAATTTACAAAATTCTGCCAATGCCCAATGGCGGCTTTATTGGTTTTGGTGAATCTACAGTAGGACATTCACCCATAAGTGGACATCCGATTGTTCAATCTACATTTTCCAGAATGGATCCCGAATTTAATCTCGAATGGGTCAGCAAATTTGGAAGGATCGGCAAATACACAGCTGACTATACTTTTTACGATATGGAATTTATGCTGGATGGCAACATAATAGCCGCGGGTGAAAGCATAACAGAGATGGACGGTAATAAGTACGCATCGGGCTGGCTGATGAAACTATCGCCGGAAGGGGACAGCATCTGGTCACGCTACGACCTCCCGCCGTTCTCTCCGCACGACCCGTTCAACGACCAATTCTTTGGTGGTGTGGGAGTGCTGTCCAGTGGCAGCATCATAGCAGGGGGGCAGGCCAATGACCACGGCAAAAGGTACATCTGGCTGGTCAAGGTCACCAGCGACGGGTGCCTGGACACGCTGTACTGTGGGCTGGTGGTGCCCACTTCCACAGTAGAGGCACAAGGAAAAACAGGGGGAATGGTTGTCTATCCAAACCCTGCAAGTAGCAGCGTTACCATCGAACTGGTAAAAGGGATTCGGTCGGGCGGGGAAGTGCTGTTTTTTAATGCACAAGGAAAAGAAGTATTGCGTAAAGTACTGCCTGCACAGCACAAGACCTACACTTTCTCTATTAGTAGCCTGCCTGTAGGGCTCTATTACATCGAGGCGCGGGACAATGGACAGGGTACTGTGCAGCAGGGCAAGTTGATCGTCATACATTGACAATCTTGGTTTCCCCACCTACATCATTCCTCAATAAAAAAACGTGTTCACCCAGTCCAAAACCAACTGCCGCCTAAAAAAAAACAGCAGTCCCGAAACGATTAGAACAAAAATGAACATCCTCTTTAAAAACAGATTGCTGTTTTTAAGCTTCTCCTGCCGGCTGGTGTATTTTCTTTTTCTGGATTGGTAAATCATGTTGGAGATTGGTTTTTGGTTTGGGACGACGACTTTGAGTATCGTGTTTGTTTTAAAAAAGGACTCTAAATATCTGGTTATCAGTGATTAATATTCAAAAATTATATTGTTTTAGTCAAAGGGCTATTCAATTGCCCTTCATTATTTTGATTTCAGTAATTCGTAAAATCTATGACAAATAATGCAGAATACAGTTACATCAATGTATTTTCCACTATTTTTACTTTCGACAATTTTTCACTAATAAACCATTAACCCTTTAAATCATGACCAATTTTCATTTAAAGCATTTACTATCTACCTCCCCCCACTTATCTTTTCCCCCACTAAAAATAGCTGGACAAAATAACATTGCCCACTATTTTAAGACCGGACTTTTTCTCTTACTGCATTGTTTATATCAGACTACCACGGATGCTCAATCATTGATAACCTTTTTTGGTGGCGAAACCCAATTGACAACTGCTCAAGCTCTGGACATGGACACATTTTTTTACAATTATGACGTCTTTGATTTTGACCATTACCAATTGAACCACCATGTAAAAAATGGTGGGGATACCGTTGCTTTTTCGATCTACATCAATGATACATTGAACTGGGACTTTACGGTTTCAAAGAAGGAGGTGTTTTCCGATAATTTCCTTTTGATGTACACCACACCGACCGGAGAAAAGGTTGTTTCTCAAAAAGGGGAGACAAACACTTACCAAGGGCAGGTTGGCAATTCTTCCCAAAACCCCGCTTTTTTCTATATCTCCAACAGCCATCTTAAGGCAGACTTTACCGTAAACGGTGTCGTTTATATCATTGAGCAGGGTGGCCCATATACGGAGACGGAGGGGTACGTCCTCTACCGCAAAGAAGACCGCAAACTGCCACCTGGCCCAAACGGGGAAACAGAAGTGACGCTAAGGTCGGTACCATGTGCGCCCAGTTACCCAACTTGCGAGTGCTATGATGAGGGATGGGAAGACCGGCAATACTATCTGGAACTAGCCTTCGAGATGGACTGTGAGTTTGTTAGGGATAAGATTTGGAATAAAGATATTAATGAAGAAAATCTTCTAAGGCAGGCTGTCGAGGAGTATTTAGGTGAAAGGATATTAATGGAGATAAGCAAGGCGTATGAGGATGCCATCGACATGCAGGTTATCGGGGTTTTTGCCCATTTCTGGATGCCATCGTTGAATGCCAATCCCGCTATTGTGCCAGATTGTACGGGAATAGACCCTTATCCGGATGAAGGCGAAAACGGTGAACTCGCCTTTTTTTGGAAAGAGTTCCGTGAGTACTGGCATGCGAATTTTGGCTATGTCAACAGGGATTGGGCGCATGTTTTTTCGGGGCGGAATTTAGGGCCAATGGCTGATGGGATTTCTTCGGGGAACCCATACACGGGGTTCTCTGGATCTGGGTCAATCTGTGGCCGTGACGATCCAATTTTTCAATCCCCTAGCGATCCACACTGGATGAATTCCTATTCGGTTTCTGATGTGGGCGCAGACTGGACAACGGTAGCTCATGAAATTGGACATGGCTTCGGTTTAGGTCACGGACATGGGTGTAACGATGGTTGCGAACAGGAATATGACCACGATCATTGTGACTGTGGGTTGATGGAAGCAGGTTGCGGCTGTAGCGAAAGATTTGAATGTTTTACCCATTACACCTGTGGCAGTGTCCCTGCCCAGAACGTCTTCCCTTATCACGAAACATCACATTATAGGTTATGTCAATATTTGAATGGGTGGAATGCTAGTTTGCAAAGGGACAACTACCTCTGCCTGTTGGCCTCTCCCCCCATCAATTATGAATTTGATATCCTAATAGAGGATGACCAGGCCATTTCAATTGAGGATGACCTTATTTGTATAGATGAAGAAGTAAACGTGAGTTTTTACTACACATTTGCACTCAACAATTTTTCATGGGATCTTGGGCCTGGCTTAGCATTGGTTTCTGGCACCCTCAATGACCCTTCAATCAGGGTAAAAGGTACAGCAAACTGGAACTCTAAAATATGCGCCAATTTTGATTATAATGGCCAGTCGTTGACTTACTGTCAGGACATCTATATTGGTTTGCCACCTTCCCCTGGAGCGCCCATTTTTTCGCCTATTTACAACAATGGCGAACTCTGTCTCAGTATTGGGTTTCCACCTGATGCCCACACTTCTTATTTTGATTATTCTTTTACCTTGTTTGAAAACAGTTCCGGGACAAACCTGCTCGATAGTGGGAGTGGTACCACAACAAACCCCGACCCATTGGTCTTTCCTGTATGCGATGACAACTGTGTCAACATTACTATCAAAGCTGGCAACAAATGTGGATTGAACCTTTATACGCCATTTGATCCGTTTTCAGACTGTTTTGAAGACTTGGCCTTGAAAGTACCGCCCTCAAAGGATGTTGAAAGCTGGAAAGTTTCATTTGATCAGAAAAACAAATTCATTGGAAACGGCGAAAATGGTTTTGCCATATATCCCAATCCTTCCAATGGTAAAGTCAATATTGTTTTACCTGTCCATGATGGGGTATCCAAACTCCGTATTGTAGATATGACAGGAAAGACTGCTTATAGCGGGGAAATAGCTAAATCAGTCAGGCGGGTTGAACTTGATGGCAGCAATTGGGGCAGTGGCATATACAAGGCCCAATTGATACAAGGAAATAGGATATACCAGAAAAAACTGGAGATCATTCAATAAAACAAGGCAAACGGGCCGGGCAATTGTATTGCCCGGCCCGTTTGTTTTATATAGACATGAAAATTTTTAATAACCTTTTCTTGATTGTTTTCGCTATCTTTCTTTGGGGAATAGTCCGAGCTGATTGCCAGCCTGTTATCGTCTGGGACAAGGTCTATGGATCATATTTTGATGATTCAGGGATTCAAATAATAGCTACTCAGGAAGGAGGGTGTGTTTTTACCGCTTGGCCTTTTGAACCGGGAAGTGGAGACGTACCAGAACAAAAAGGCGGTAGAGATGTGTGGGGTTGCAAGTTGGATGTAAACGGTGAAATTCTCTATTCGAGGATATTAGGCGGTTCGAATGATGACTTTGCTGCCTCAATAATGGGAACAAATGATGGTGGTGTCATATTCCAATACGGTACTCTTTCTTCTGATTTTGACATCCCGCATTTAATTGGGGAAAATGACGAGGCTTTCCATAAACTTGATGTAGATGGTAAAACTGAATGGGTTAGAGTGTTTGGAAGTACGGGAGGAGACAGTGGCCTTTCCCTTCAAAAAGAAGATGGTAATTTCCTGATGTACCTGTACTATGGCCACAACGACGGTGATCTAGAAGATGTGGAAGAAGACGGGGTGGGTGCATTGGTGATCGAGTTCGATCAGGACTGCAACGCCCTGTGGAAAATTCCCATAGATTTCCAACCCGTGGACGAGGTCTTTCAATCTCGAATTTATGATACTGCTGATGGCGGTTTTGTTTTCGGCGTGAGTTCAAAAGTAAACCCCGGCAACCATGGCGCTTCGGACATCTGCATTTGGAAATATTCCCCTGACAGGGTCATTGAATGGGAAAGTTGTTTTGGAGGAGAGGACGGGGAGTTTGTCAGGGACATATTGGAACTGCCGGATGGCGGATTTCTGATAGCGGCCGGGACATGGTCAAAAGGGGGGGACATAACCGATCCGCTCGGTCGCCGTGATATCTGGCTTCTGCACTTAGATCGTAACGGCAACCTTGTGTCCCAAAGGACAATGGGCGGTTCGGGTTTGGACTCAATTGAGAAAATGATATTGGCCGATGGCGGTCAATCAGCAATACTACTGTGCTACACTAGTTCTGATGACGTTGACGTGAGTTTCAACCATGGAGGGAGCGATGTTTGGCTGGTAAAGATAGACCTTGCCACCAAAAGTATCATCTGGGAAAAGACGTATGGCAGCAGCACCGGGGCTGAATTTGCAAGGGACATGGTACAGTTGGAAGATGGCAGCCTGATCGTACTTGGCGAAATAGCAGCGGGTCATGGCCAGGACGGGGATGTCACGGGCGAAACCCATTCCAACCACAAGGATATTTGGGTCTTTAAACTTGCGCCCGAAGAAGTACAGGAATCAAACGATTGTGGCGGGTTCACCATCATGCCCAACCCAGCCAGCAGTAACCATGTAGAAATAATTTTTGAAAACCTTTTAAAGGACGATCCAGATATCAGGGTTTTTGATATCCGTGGCTCACTCGTAACTTATTATCCCAGTGCATCGTTGCAGGGGGCTTGGAAAGCAGAACTCGAACTACCGCAAAACCTACCTTTTGGTATTTATTTGGTGCAGGTGGAAGGGTGTCCCCAAGTTGGGAAGTTGTTGAAGATGAATTAAGGCAATTTAACCGCCTTCTCCATTTTCGGCATTTTATTTTTCAAACCTTAACCCTCCTATGGGTTTTCAATTTTTTATTGAAATGATAATATCCTCAATAAAAAAACGTATTCACCCAGTCCAAAACCAACTGCCGCCTGAAAAAAAACAGCAGTCCCGAAACGATCAAAACAAAAATGAACATCCTCTTTAAAAACAAGTTGCTGTTTTTAAGTTTCTGTTGTCGGCTGGTGTATTTTCTCTTTCTGGATTGGTAAATCATGTGGAGGAGGTTGGTTTTTGGTTTGGGGTTTTTAGTTTTTGGTTTGGGGCGACGACTTTGGGTATTGTGTTTGTTCTAATTTCCAGGACACAAAAATAATTCATTTTGCAAATATTCACTTTTTCGGGCAACTCAACCCCAAACCAAAAACCCCGAACTAAGAACCCTGAACCAAAAAACCTGAACTCTTCCTCAAATCTTGAATCGCATTTCCTGAATGATCTCTTCCTCCTGAATTTCATCTGGGGCAGGGATGTACGCCTCAGCTTCGGCAGGTTGTGATTCAGCATCTTTCTTTGACGGGGTGATTTCAGCAGCCATTTTATGCGAAATATCCACGAGGCCAGACATCGTTTCATCTTGTTTAAAGATCCCTTTATTGTTGTCGAATAGGCCAATCAATTGTGCAATGGACACATCGTACTCGCCCCGTCGATATTCACTTGGCGTTTTGGTTGCATTCAAAACATCCGTTCCGATAAACTGGCCCAATTGGAAATAAGACTCCCATTGTACGGGGTCAAAAAACTGATCGGCAGTCGGTTCGTGGGGGAAGTCGGGATGGTAGATTTTATATTTGAACGTGTCAAACTGCGGGTTTTTGTCGCCGTTCGAATGGTATTCGGGCACGAATAATTTCCGTGGCGATGTCACTGAAGATTTGATATAAACCATAGTGCCCATTTTAATCTTGTCGCTGCCCACTTTGTCTGTCATGGCATTGAGCTTATCCAGGGTGGTTTGGACGGCTATTGCATGGAGTTCGTCAAATCGTTCTTCTGTGAAATCAATGCCCCTTTCTGCTTTTAGGTCAACCTTGAATTTCAGGATATTCTTGTCTTTTTTAGAATAAAAATAATTGACCAGAGCTTCCAGTTTTTTCTTTTTCTCCTGAATTTTCCCCTTCACAACGATTCGCATATTGAATGGGACAGGTTCTTTGTTTTCATCTAAAACAATGAATTCTTCCCAGATTTTCATTAGGTCGGCCACGGCAAAACGCTTTTGGGCGTAGCCCGTTGACGCTTTTGGATAAATAATGTCAACAGGATCATTCCCCGTGCGGAAGCTAATGTCAACCCCCAGTTCGTTCCGGGCACGTATGGAGAGGTTCTCAAGATCGGCAAAAGTGCTATCGGGATCGGCCCCTGCATCAACAGCCAGAATGAGCCGGCACTTTCGACGGAGGAGTTCATATACAGCCAGGTTTTCAATATGCCCACCGTCGGAAATGTTGAGTTTACGGTTGTCCGTACCGATTTTGGAAAATAACTCTTTAAAGAAAAAAGAAGGCCACCAAACGATGTAGGTCGCCCAATTGGGCAGCAACTTCCGCTTTTTTGCTCCAGGGTTATTGACCCAGAAACCCAAACGGGCATTGAACAGCGTCATCATGACACTCAACATTTTATTTGAATAAATCCCCATTCCCGGATTAACGGCTGCCGCCGAGATGGTCAGTGCCGCAGGCAATGTCATATCCTTAAAACCTGGAAAATCAGGGGTTTTCACATATCCTGAAAGCTTGGATCCACAAAAAGCTGGTGACAAGAGAAAATAATCGCTTGCTTTGGCGCCTTTGAACTTGTCCTCGCCCCCAGGGTTTTGCAGGTTGAGGCAAGTATTGATAAGGGGGTAAGGGGCAAGGTAATTCCGTTGTTCTTTTTCATCGAGGTTAAAGATATTTTTCAACAAAAAATTGCGGTATTTACCAGTATGATTCAAAAACGCATCTGCCAGTTGTTTTCTATAAAAGCGGTGAAAACTCAGCGAGTTAGGATTTAAAAATAGCCCAAAAATGTACAATCCCGTAGCCCCTAAAAGTGCCTTCCTGATTTGTATCCAGGTCCATTCCGCACTAGTGTCCAAGGTGATGATACCAACAAACATGAGGAATACCATGATGAGAAGCGCAAGGGTGGATTCTATTTTGGTAAATATTTTTGAAACACCCAAGCTGAAATTAAACATGAGATTGAGCACAAAATGGATAAACGCCACAGCACCCAATGCCCAAAGCGCTGGTTTTAAGTAAAACATGACCTTGTTTTGTTCAAAATTCCAGTCTAGGAAAGAATCCTCAACTTCGAGATAGGGTATTGACGCCACTGAACGGAACAATAAATAAATGATCAATATAGTCGCAATTGGGCTTAATAAACTCATCACCCAACTCACCAGGTAGCCAAGCATCAAAAGAGTGGTATTCCACGATTTTTCCCATTTCCCTTGTCCGGGGATCATGTAATCGCCATAGCTGCGCAGGCGGCTTATTTTATCTTCCTGAAACAACTCATCGTACCCATCTAATTGTTTCACCGTTGCTTGCACATACGCGCCTGTGTAGCCCCCTCCAGAAACAGTTGAAATATAATCGGCCTTTTCCAGAATTTTGAAAAGGTTGAGCGTTTTGAGAAAACCTAAATTGATCGTGGCCGAGCGAATGCCTCCACCTGAAAGGGCAATACCAAATTTGTTATTGTCTATTTCCCCAGCGGCCTCTTTCCCAAACAACTTTGCTCGGCGTTCTTTCACCAGTTTTTTTTCTTCTTCTAAGACTTTGTTGAGTTTGAGTGTATCCATAAGTTTTTGATTGAGGATTCAGGGGTCAGGTGAGTATTATTTAGGTGACAAATCTTTCGTATTTCCAGCGACCCTGAATCCTGTCAAGAAGTCCGCGAGGTCATCAGGAGGTCGAGGTCGGTGTATTTTAAGTCATATCTTCTGCTGAGGTAGTTGTTAGTGAGGCGACCTTTGTATGCATAGACGCCATTGCGCAGGCCATGATGTTCGTAAAGATAGTCTTCGAGTCCGCCAATTTTTCCCGCGGCGACCAACAGTGGCATGAGGATGTTACTGATAGCAATAGATGAAGTGCGGGGTACTTTGGAGGCTATGTTCGGCACACAATAATGAATGACTCCATGTTTGGTGAAAGTAGGGCGGTTGTGGCTGGTCATTTCAGAAGTTTCAAAACACCCACCCTGATCTATACTGATGTCTATGATGACTGAACCTGCTTTCATTTGCATGACCATGGCTTCCGTTACGACGACAGGAGCACGGCTGGTTTTCGAATGCAGTGCGCCAATGGCCACATCGGCATTCAGCAGTTCTTTGGCCACTTGATAAGGGTTCATCGTGGAGGTGTTCAACTGCCTTCCAACATGGTGCTTTAGCCGCATCAGTTTATGCACATTATTGTCAAATATCCGCACATCGGCTCCGAGGCCAAGCGCTACCCGAGTTGCTGATTCTCCGACGACTCCTGCACCCAGGATCACAATCTTGGCCGAAGGCACACCAGATACCCCAGCGAGCAATACCCCTTTTCCGCCATTGGTGGCAGCGAGGAGTTCGCCGGCGGTGAGCACAGCACTTACTCCTGCAATCTCACTCAAAACCCTGACAAAAGGAAATGTACCCCCATCGTCCTGAATGTATTCCATGCTGAGAGCAATTATTCTTTTTTCCAATATTTTTTTTAATACATCTTTGGAAAAGGCAGGTAAGGTAAGTGGGGAGATGACGATTTGATTGGGCGGCATCAGGTCAAGTTCATCAAGTGTAATTGGGGTGGCCTTTAAAAGGACATTGGCTTTATAAACTTCTTCTTTTGTATAACTTATTTCGCCCCCCACCTCAGAGTATCGATGGTCGATGTAATTGGATTTTTCCCCTGCACCTGCTTCCAATATGATGCGGTGACCATACCCAGCGAGGATTGCCACAGCCGAGGGCACCATGACCACCCTATTTTCTTGCATCATATCCGTTTTGGGAATGCCGATGAACATGCTACCCTGCTTTTTCTCAATGGCAAGCATTTCGGCTTGGGGGACATATCGGCTCTCAACAAGCGATTTTGGGATGGGTATTTTTCTTTTTGTGGATTCAGGCATAATTGAATGGTTGGGTGGTTTTTGGTTCGGAGTTCTTTGTTTGGGGTTCGTACTCGTCATAAGGGAAACCAAGAACTAAAAACTAAGAACCCCGAACCAATTCACATTCTACAAAATTAAAATTTTCCGTGAGGAATCATTGAGAATGGAGATATTTATCTTGACCACATCTTCTGGGAGCAGAGGTTTAATAATATCTGGCCACTCAATGAAACAATACTGGTCATTATAAAGAACATCTTCAATGCCGATATTGAGTGCTTCTTCGATGGATTTTAAGCGGTAAAGGTCAAGATGTCGAAATATTTGTTCAGCACCAGATTTGTCAAAGTAAGTGTATTCATTGACAATTGAAAAGGTAGGACTCGTCACATTTTCCTGAACGCCAATTAAGTGACAAATAGCTTGGATGAGGGTAGTTTTACCAGCACCAAGGTCTCCAGTGAGAGCGAAAGTTTTGCGAGCAGCAGCATAAATAAGTATTTGTTCTGCCGCTTTACCAATATCTTCTACTGATTTAAGTGCTATTTCAATTCCAGTGTTTTCCAATTTATTAGAACTATGTAGGTGTCAGGATAGTGGAGTCAGGATAGTGGAGTCAGGGGTCAGATAGAATAATGAAAAGAGCACCCCTTATTTTTTATCAAATTCTTCTTTCACTGCCAACACAATTACGCCTGCCACCAAAACAAGCACTATCCAGAACATCAGGCTGGTTTGACCTTGGAATGCAGCTTTGTATCCCAGTGCACCAAAAAGCCCTCCGACGACCGGACCCACTATTGGGATTGGTGCATATGCCCAATCAGAATCCCCTTTGCCTTTGATAGGCAGCAATGCATGTGCAATCCTTGGCCCCAAATCCCTGGCTGGATTGATCGCATAACCAGTTGTCCCACCCAATGACATACCAATGGAAACAATCAAAATACCAACAACTATAGGGTTCAACCCTTCGGTAAACTTGTTCACCCCAATGAACATCAGCCCAGCCACCAAAATAAATGTACCGATGAGTTCGCTCAATAAGTTAGCCCAGCGAGAACGGACGGCAGGCCCAGTAGAGAATATGGCCAGTTTGTCGGCGGGGTTATCAGTTTGCCCCCAGTGTGGAAGGTAATGCAACCAGACAATGGCTGCCCCCACTATTGCACCAAGAAGTTGTGCAGTCAAATAGGTTGGCACATCGGCCCATGAAAAACTCCCTTCCGCCGCAAGCCCAAGTGTAACAGCAGGGTTGATATGCGCCCCACTGATATTCCCTACTGCATATATAGCCATCGTAACGGCGATACCCCATGCGAAGGTAATGACTACCCAGCCAGAATTTTGTGCTTTTGATTTGTTAAGGAGAACACCTGCCACAACACCGTCGCCAAGGATAATGAGCAGCATAGTCCCAATGAATTCGCCCCAAAATGATGACATCCGCTGTATTGTTTTGATTATGGATCGTTCAAATATTTCGCTATTTTTTGAACATTTCGGCCCTAAAGTACATGTAGTATTTGAACTGTGCAACTTGCCAAATGAAATTCGATTATGCCTAATCCCTTCTGAACACCTTCCCCTACTGAACTCCTAAGGAACGAGTAAAAAATAACATATAACATCTTGTTGTTTCTTTTGCCCTTATTTTTTCTTTTAAAATCAGTCATAGTATCAACAATACTTCTTCTTTTAAAGAAAATCTAAAGACAAAATAATTCACCAATCTTGTTATAACTTATTCTTTACTCGTTCCTAAAAATTCGACTATGTTAAATCTGTTCAAATTTCCGTTCAGGGGTCGCAATTCAAAAACGGCTAATAGTTTCCCATCTGATGACATTTCAAACGGAATCATCAGAAACTACTTGTCAAGGAAGAATGACTTATGCGGAGACAAAATAGAAGAAGCCAGTAGCACCATTGCCAACGAAATGAAATTACTTCAGGAACGATTGATGCAACCTGGCGATGTTGATAGATATGATGTGATTATGGCAGCTTTTGAAAAGATAGACCGAAGGCTGCAAGAATGACCTGCACTGTATTTGAGACCGATAAAACAAACCGGCTACCCAAACATTTCAGGTAGCCGGTTATTATTTTCCAAATAATAGAATATCGTTACTAACGATGGAGTTTTCATTCGGAATCCAATTTTCAAACACACTATTTCCTTCTTCTTTTTTGGTATCCTCCACCTGATGATCCACCGCCTCTCCTGCCATTGTTGTTTCTACCGGAAGAACGGTAGCCATCCCTGCTATCTCTACCTCCACGATGATTATCGCGGGTATTTCTCCTCATATTGGAACGGGTCAGGTTATCAAGCGAGGCATCTTCTATTGGCACCAATTGGCCATCTGAGAGTGTATGAAGGTCTTCTATAATGGTGTCGTCGCTGACATAATGTTCGCGATTCCAAGTCTTGTAAGCCAATTTCATATATGAACCGATAACCTGCACAAAGCCATCTTTTTTAGGCCCATCTTCCATCGCAATAGCCTTCTCAATAAGCGTGAGCACATTGTGGCCATAATGACGGAATTTTTTTGCTTTTGCAGGGTAGGGCACCCTTTCTGGTCTTTTTCTTTTATCTTCTTCAGTTGGTATTTCACCACTTGGGGGCATCACATCAAGATCATATTCTGCAATACGGAAAACATGTTTCCACATTTTGCCCCTATAATCATCAAGGTTACGGTTTTGAGGGTGCATTTGCATCATCAATCTTACTACTTCTTCAATAAAGTGTTGACGTTCCTCATTATTCTCGATTGCCCTTGCATAGCGTACCATATTTTGCACATGGCGTCCATATTCAGGTATAATCAATTCTTCTCTGCTTGAATTATATTCCATTACTTTAATTATGAATGAAAAATGATGAATGATGAATGGATGTTCCATTTTTCAATCACCAGTTTATATTATTTTGAGTTAGTGAGTTTGTAAGTGTTGAGTTTGTGAGTTTGGTACTCAATTACTCAGCAACTCAACACTCAATAACTAACTCCTATTCAACGGTTACTGATTTGGCAAGGTTGCGTGGTTGATCCACATTGCACCCTCGCATAACAGCTATATGATATGACAACAATTGCAAGGGGACAACTGACAACAGTGGAGAA
The DNA here is from genome assembly GCA_029263015.1 of Saprospiraceae bacterium. Classification (GTDB taxonomy): domain Bacteria; phylum Bacteroidota; class Bacteroidia; order Chitinophagales; family Saprospiraceae; genus UBA6168. Next base: position 14,922 of record JAJCYI010000116.1, read on the forward strand.
AAAGGCTCCTCTGTTTCAGGAATCGGGATAGTATAATCAGCAATTTTGTTTATTTCTTCATCCCCTTCCGACACAATTGCAATAACGATTCCTTTACGAGCTTTCACTTCCATGATATTGGAAACAATCTTTTCATTCAAGCTCTTGTTTGTAGCTATTACAACAACTGGCATGTTTTCGTCAATCAGGGCGATAGGGCCGTGTTTCATTTCAGCGGCAGGATAACCCTCGGCATGGATGTATGATATTTCTTTCAATTTCAAGGCTCCTTCCAAAGCGACTGGGAAATTATATCCCCTTCCTAGATAAAGTGCATTTGGCGAATCTTTGATTTCAGAGGCAATGTATTTTATCAGGTCATTGGACTTTAGCACCTTTTCCACCTTTTGCGGTATTCTATCAAATTCTTGTAACAGTCGTTGATAATATTCGGTCGTAATCTGCCCCCTTTCTTTAGCAATTTTTATAGCCATCAAAGTCAACAAGGTAACTTGACCAGTAAATGCTTTAGTTGAAGCTACTCCGATTTCAGGGCCTGCATGGATATATGAACCCGCATCGGTCATACGTGAAATGGATGATCCAACTGAATTGACAATGCCATAAATGAAAGCACCCTGTTTTTTGGCCAATTCAAGTGCAGCGTATGTGTCTGCCGTTTCGCCAGATTGTGATATTGCGATCACGACATCTTTGGGTCGGATGACTGGATTCCTATACCTGAATTCAGATGCATATTCCACTTCAACAGGAATCCTGGCAAGATCTTCAAAAAGGTACTCACCAATCAGCCCAGCATGCCAAGAAGTACCACAACCAACAATAATGAATCTTTCAGCTAAACGAACATTGTCGCCAAAATCATCGACACCACCCAACCTGATCCAACCTTCCTTGGCATTTAACCTCCCACGCATGGCATCACATATGGTTCGTGGCTGCTCATGGATTTCTTTTAACATGAAATAATCATATCCACCTTTTTCCATGCGCGCTATTTCCATGGTCAGTTCGTCAATAAACGGGGTATGAATTTCATTGTCAATGGTCCTTATTTCATAATCCCCATTCCTGTTCACCACAGCCGTATGTTCGTCGTCGAGGTAGATTACTTTTTTGGTATGTTCAACGATAGGTGTTCCATCTGAAGCGAAAAAAAATCCATCATCGCTTAGTCCTATCACCAGCGGGCTCCCTTTTCTCGCAGCCACCAATTTGTCGGGGTCATTTTTATCCATAACCACGATTGCATAAGCCCCCACTACCCTTGTAAGTGCTTCACGGACAGCCTCTTCAATGGGTAGATCGTCTTGGTTTTGCACTTCTTCTATCAAATGAACCAACACTTCCGTATCAGTCTGAGTATGAAAAACATGGCCCTCGTTTTTTAAAGCTTCTTTAATCAAGGCGTAGTTTTCAATGATCCCATTGTGGACAATGGTCAGCCTTCCATTCCCAGAAACATGTGGGTGGGCGTTATTATCATCTGGTTTCCCATGCGTGGCCCACCTGGTATGGCCAATGCCAGAAGTTGCACCGAGGTTTTTGTTTTCGGCAAAATCCAATAGGTCTTTGACTTTGCCTTTTTTCTTGTAAATGTTAAGATCGCCGTTGAGCAATGCAACGCCAGCACTATCGTATCCTCTATATTCCAGCCGTTGCAAGCCTTTGATCAAAATTGGGTAAGCTTGTTTTGTTCCGATGTAAGCAATTATTCCGCACATGATAAATTGGGTGTTTTGTGTATCAAAAGATCAACATATATCTCAAATGAACTTCTATTATACAACCTATGTAACAACCTAATTAAAAGTTCGTGTAGATAATTTTCAACTTCGCAGGGCCAGCAGAATTCCCAGGCCCGTTCAATACAACTCTTGCGGCTTGTTCGGCCTTTGGGGAAACAGTGATTACCATTTTGTTAGTAACCAATCCACGGATCATATCTTGAAAGTGACTGGATATGTTCAAACGATAGGTATTGTCTGATTCCACATCTCCGCCAAACAGCTCCGTAAAATTACCTGTTCCGACTCTATTGATCGCAAATGTTATGTCATCAATTACTCGGAAACTCCCATCTTCTCGTATTTCAGAAATAATAATCAGGTCGGCTGGATCGTATTGTGGTTCGTCTTCCATCAAAAATTGTATAGGAAGCTCTAACTCCGCTTTGTTGATTAGTATATCGTTCAATGTTGTAGCATAAGGGACCTCGATAACAACGTTGGTGCCGGACATGCCCTGTAAAAATAACAAACTATCTGTGAAATCAGCATTTTCACCTATAAAATCTTCGTCTAAGTTAATGAGAGAGGTAGTCCGGTCGTGTTCGTAATTGGCAGTAACCACGTTTCCTGAAAATATCGGAAATTGGTACTCAAAAAACACAGAGTCCAAGTGATAGTACACTCTCATACCAGCGTTTGTTGTCCTGAAAGTAAAACTGGGCATACCTTTATTTTCCGATACGGGCTTAATATGTATTCCCTTTAGAAATTCTTGAAATTCATTGGCTGAATTTGAAATGATGGTATCAATGCCAAAAAGTTCTTCAGCAAAATCACCTTGATCCAAATTGATCCTCAACTGTGGTTGCAAATTGACCATAGTGTCAAGGATGCCAGAATAAATTTCAACAGAGTCATTGGGACTAGGTACATAAGAAACTGAACCGATCAGGCCGTCAAGTGGAAAATCCATATTGGAATAAAGCACCGTATCAGGAAAAACTTCGGCCATCTGATAAACCTCCAACGAATAGGATTCATCAAAATCTCCATAAGAGTTATCAACATGGTAAGGAAGGGTTAGTACTACTGAATCAAGCACCAGGGCGGAATCATCAAAATCAGGAAAACTGACATTCAAAGATGGCTGCAAATAAACGCCCGAACTTGACTTCCCAAATATCGGGTCAGCAAATATGCCCAGCGGAAAACTTTCAATGTTTATGAAACTATTTGGACTATAGGTCAAAACTGAATCAACAGGTTCATTATAAGTCTTCAAGGTTACTGAGTCCATGAATTCGACATCCAGTTGATCGCCCGTTAACAAATCGGAGCCAATCACTGTGGGGTCGTTGCAAGCAACATGCGCAAAGCAGATGCCCCCCAACAGGAAAAAAATAAAAGGTTGGATATATTTCATTCTAATAATTCCTATAAAAAATTTGCGGAAAAGAATTTGAAGGCTTAATTCAAAGTTGAAATCCAGTTCAAGAACGATATAATTATATGGATTCCAAGTATGTTTTGAGCGTTCAAACAATATCAAGGAAAGAGAGTATTCACCAAAGCAGAAAGTTGTATGAAATTGAAAAAGCAGTTGGCAAATACCAGGGTTGTCTGATTGCCAACTGCTTTTCGTTCACATTTTTCAAATCTCGCAATTATTGTTCTACCGTTTCTTCCTCTTCAAGAAGGGAATGATAGAAATCAAGGTAAGCTCCGAGGAACTCATCTTCATTTTTATAATCAAGAATTGGTAAGTCAGTAGAATTGAGCAATGCTTCCAAGTTTTCAGTGAGTTCTTCACTGCCTCGGATCAATGCATCTGAATTGGCAATGGCGCCTTTATCGAGCGTTACTCCAGTGCCATTCATATAGCCCTCAAGGTCTTCTTCAGTAAGGTTGTTAATGGATGCTTTTGATGAAAAAGAATCATCAAAATGCTTATCCATCTCATTGTTATACACTGAATAGACAATCTTAGACCGTTGGAACAACGGTTCTGTTTTGTAAGCTTCCCTGATAAAGATAGGGATCAAGCTGGTCATCCAACCATGGCAATGGATAATATCAGGAGGCCATCCGAATTTACGGACCGTTTCGATGACACCCTTACAAAAGAAGATCATCCTATCGGGGTTATCTTCAAATGGCTTACCATTGTCATCAGCAAAAACTGATTTTCGCTTGAAAAAATCTTCATTATCAAGGAAGTAAACCTGCATGCGGGTATTCGGCAAGGAAGCCACTTTGATAATCAATGGAAAATCATCGTCGTCCACAATAATGTTCATGCCTGACAGCCTTACTACCTCGTGAAGCCTATGACGCCGTTCGTTGATGGTGCCATATTTGGGCATCAGCACCCTAATTTCCATCTGGTTGTTCTGAGCATATTCAGGCAACTTCCTGACGATTCCGGAAATTTCTGAAAGGGCGGTGTACGGATCCATTTCCTGGGTCACGAAAAGAACTTTCTTCTTATCTGTCATATCAATTCTCTATATTAATTTCAGAAAGGTTATCTTGACTTTTTCAAAATAGTCCGCAAAGATACTAAAAAAATTAGGTGAATTATCAATGCTTTTCCCATAAATAATTTTGCAAAACTCAAAACAAGCGGGGCTTCTGGTGTCTCTTGGGCACCGAATTATATATAAAATGATCGATTTGTTTTGGCTGCATTCCAATGCTGCTAAATCCGCAAAATGACCTATTTTCGCCAGCGAAAGACCTGCCATATGTGAGCATGTCCAAATAATGAAACATTTCAATTAGCCTTTATTATGCTATTATTCAAAAAAGTCAGTGACCTCCGCAAACACATTTTCAATGAAAGAAACATAGGCAAAACAGTTGGTTTTGTTCCCACCATGGGGGCATTGCACCAAGGACATATATCGCTGATCGGAAAATCAATCAAGGAGACCGATCTGACCGTATGCAGCATTTTTGTGAACCCTGCCCAATTTAATGAAAATGCAGACCTAAAAAACTATCCAAGAAGCCCTGGAAAAGACATTGACCTCCTGACAGCTTCGGGCTGTCATGTGTTGTTCATGCCCGCAGCCAGTGAGGTATATCCTGATAATTACAAACAGCTTCACCAGTTTGATTTTGGCTACCTCGAACAGCCAATGGAAGGTGCTCACCGCCCCGGCCATTTCCAAGGCATGGCCAAAGTAGTCAGTAGGTTGCTCAATATTGTTGAACCCGATAGTTTGTTCATGGGACAAAAAGATTATCAGCAGTTCGCCATTGTACAGGAAATGCTCATGCAGATGAATTCAGAAACGAAATTGGTGATGTGCCCCATCATTCGCGAAAAGGATGGCCTGGCAATGAGCAGCCGCAACATGCGGCTGGATAAAATGCCCAGGCTGATAGCCCCAGTCATTTTTCACACGTTGACCGAGGCTAAACAAAACGCGAAATCCCAAACTCCCAAACAGATAAAAGAAGCCGCAATGGAAATGCTTTCGTTACCAGGCATGAAGCTAGAATACTTTGAAATTGTTGATGGGAAAACCTTGCACCCTGTCGAATATTTTGAACAATTTGAAACTGTGATTGCTTGTACGGCAGCGAAGCTGGGAGGGGTGAGGTTGATCGACAATATGGTGATTAAATCTTAAATGATTAAAAACGAGAAGAGCAATTCTGATTTAAATTACTGATAATCATAAATTTAAAAATTTAAAAAAAATCTTATTCAAAAGATTAATAGACTATTAACTCTTAAAATATTTTTTTTATTACATTTGCCGCCACAAAGGAAAATTACACAAACACAAAGTTAGGATAAACACCTTTACTGTCTTGTTACCATTCAATATCTCTAACTTACTTTAACTGTTTACTGATGCAAAAGGAATTTCAATACATGGTAGATTTTAGACTACCTACCAGCCTTTCAGAAGATTTTCTCAAACTCATCCCTTACCAAAGGAACAAAATCAACAAACTTTTTAGGGAAGGCAAGCTAATCAACTACGCACTTTCTTTGGATCATTCCAAAATGTGGGCTGTATTAGCCGCCAGTTCCGAATCTGAAGTAAAGGACTTACTTCTCGAACTGCCCTTGACCCAGTTCATGGAATTCGACATCAACATGCTCACATTGTACAATTCCGTCAACAACGAGTCTCCAGCATTTTCATTGAACTAAAATATCCTAAGGAAATGAGTTCTAAATAAAGTATACAACTATACTTTATCTTCCTTCCTGCCGGCAGGAAGGTTTGCACCACTCTTTGTTCTCAAACGCTTATTATTCTTGGCATAACGTTCGCGTTGACGCCTCGATTGGCACAAAAATATTTTGCCTACTTGTACACTTTATTTAAATCTCATTCCTAAACCACCACCCTATTTACTGCTCTCCTATTTAAACCAGCCAGCATACATGACATAATTGTTGGCTATCCGCTCAACGGTTTCTTTAAACTGTTCTTCCGAGATTGATTTTACTTTTTTTGCGGGAACGCCAGCATAGATGCAACCTGCATCTAAATGGGAATTTTCGAGTACTACTGCTCCAGCTGCAATCAGACAATTTTCTTCGACTACCACATGATCCATAACAATGGCACCCATGCCAATAAGTACATTATCGTGGATTGTACAACCATGCACTATGGCCCTGTGGCCGATGCTGACATTATTGCCAATAGTCGTTGCCGCTTTGAGGTAGGTGCAATGAATAATCGCCCCATCCTGAATATTGACCCGATTGCCAATACGGATGCTGTTCACATCGCCGCGGACAATGGCCTGAAACCACACACTACATTCATCTCCCATAATGACATCGCCAATCACAGTGGCATTTTCAGAAAAATAACAGTCGCTGCCAAATTTTGGGGTAAAGCCTCGAACGGATTTAATCAATGCCATTTGTAGAGTGATGAGTTATTGAGTTATTGAGTTATTGAGGAGCGGCATAAGATTCATTCACAGTACCATCTCAAATTATTGAATATCAGATGTTTATTGGTTGAGGTGTATCATTTTGGACGATCCTCACTCATAACTTAAATGGAAAAGCCCTCAATCAACGATCGTCAATTGAGGGCTTTGGTTCAGAAAAGCATATTACGTGAAGTAAGGAGAAAAAATCCTTTAGTTCATCTGCTCATCTATAAGCCTCGACAGGTTTGCCTGGGTTGTCACCCCCACGTGGCGTTGCACTTCCTTACCGTCTTTTAAAATAACAACGGTTGGGATGCTCCTCACGCCAAATTTCATGGCCACATCTGGGTTGTGATCTACGTTGACTTTTCCGACAAGGGCTTTGCCTTCGTACTCAGTTGCTAATTTTTCAATGATAGGCCCTATGAGCCGGCAAGGGCCACACCATTCTGCCCAAAAATCCATAACGGTTATACCGCCTTTTTCTTCGACATCCTGCTGGAAATTGCTATCTGTGATTTCAAAAGCCATTTTGCTAAAATTTAGTGTTAAAAAAATATGAGAAATAAATAACGGCTCATTTAACAACCGCTTTCATTTAAAGTTTGCAAAACTAAGAAAAGATTAAAAGAGCTACGTTATTTTGATAATAATCACAGGTGTTTGGCCTTACCAAACATGGGATGCAAAATTTTATTAGTATTCGACCTGCCAAAAGTGCGGTCAATGAAATTAATGTAGGTATTCCTTTAAGTTTATTGCCATTTGTTTGTTATCTTTCTATCTTCGCATTCTTTTTTATACTCGATAAAACATCTGGACTTGTTCCTAAATAAGTTTTGAGGATCTTAAGATTATATTTTGGAACCAGACTACTTAATTAGATATGGCAGACAAACTTGATAGGACAGATCTGAAGATTCTCCAAATCCTTCAGGAAAATTGCAAAATCACGAACCTCGACCTCTCAAAAAAAATTGGACTTTCCCCAGCACCAACCCTCGAAAGGGTAAAAAAACTGGAGCAATCAGGATATATCGAAAGTTACCACGCACAGGTAAACCCACAGAGCATCGGGCTAAACGTGCAGACATTTGTCCAAGTATCGTTGGCGTGGCAAAAAGAAAACGCCCTCAATAATTTCATGGAAAAGCTCAAAGGAATTGATGAAATTGTTGAGTGTTACATCATCACGGGCGAGGCTGACTTTTTGATAAAAATAGTGTGCAAGGACATCCCTACCTATGAACAGCTTTTGTTCAAAACGCTTTCCCAAATAGAAGAGATTGAACGTCTCAAAACGCTCATGACGCTCTCGACCGTCAAAAATTCAAAAGTACTTCCTTTTGATTATGAGTAAATCGGGCAACCCGCTGACAGTGATTTAGAAATCACCGTCAGCGGGTCCATTTTTATGCGCCAATTTGTCTTCCAAAAACACTTTCCTCTGGCAAATTTCAAGTGATTCCTTCCCAGGACATTCATACTTGTTCGGCACTATGCATGTACAGGACAGGGTGGCTTTTGGCAAATTCGATTTAGTAAAAGAAAAGATAAAATCTTGTGAGGTGTTTGCGCTGGAACTCCATCTTGATGATCCCACCCAAGCACGAGCAGGTAGCATGGTTTTCGCCGATGGGCAGACCCTTAAATCTCTTATTCCGGCAAAAAAATATGCAAAACTAAGGCGCATATTAATAAAAACCGTCGCTCTCGATATTGACCGTTTCCAACATTCTTCCCCATTTTTATTGACAGGTCTGATTGCGGCCCAATCCCTTCGCAAGGATATGCCACTTTCATTGGACGAGCACCTCTGGGAATTTGCAAAGCAAGAGGACAAAACCATGCTTGGAATTGAGACTTTTGAAGAACAAATCAATGTATTGAATAAAATACCTTTAAAAGACCAGGCGAAAATGCTGCTCGAAATTGGGCGAAACCCAAAAAGGGCAAAGCATCATGCCAAGCATATGGCAGCCCTGTATCAAAATGGTGAGTTACTCCGTTTGTCAAAATGTGTGAAAAAAAATGCCAGCGGATTGAGGAAGTTAATGCTGTACCAAAGGAATGAAGTCATGGCAAATCGCATATTTGCTCTGGCAAGTAATTCTACTCTTTTTGCGGCAGTCGGCGCAGGTCATTTAGGCGGGGGGAAGGGCGTAATACGCCTGCTGAAAAAGAAAGGATTGAAACTAAGGCACGTTGATTAAATAAATGCTCAAATTTTGGGTAGCTTATTTTGGTTTTAGTTTCCTGCCTGTCGGTAGGCAGGTTCTTTAAAAGAGGGAATATTGTTGATACTATGACTGATTTTAAAGAAAAAATAAGAGCAAAAGACGCAGTCAAAAATGAACATTTATTTAGTCAGCGTACCTTAGGCCAGTTCAATCGGAAAGCTGAAAAGTAAACCCAACACCCAAATAAGAAGAGCCATCACCCATTATTCCCAATTTTGGTGCTACTCTCAGACTCAAGTCGTCACTCACATCAAAGGTCCTCAAATGACTATCAACAAAAGCTTCAGCAGTTTGAATGAGGTGCAGTGCAAATAAGCCGATGTATGATAACTGTTTGTTTTTATCGTAACCGTCACGGATTCGTCTTAGGTCACCCGCATCAAGGCCGGTGTTTGAATACGCGTGTTCTTCACCAGCCAGTTCAGCAATGTAAGCATCCCTAAAGGCACGGTAATTTTTGGTATTGAAATCAGCGGACAGGATCAAGAGAGTATACCCACCGTAAACAAAAGGCAATTTCCACCACCGCTTGTTGTAAATCTGGCCACCGCCAGGAATAGCCAACGAAAGGAACAGGGCTTTTTTAGGATTGGGATAATCTTCTTTGAAAATCCTCCTAATAAAACCATGCTTTTTACTGCTTAAAGTATCTGAATCCAAAAATTGGGAAGCGCCTTGGATGGTGTCAATTTCGACAGGAACTGATTCTATTGTCAAGGAGTCAGGAACTTGCCCAAACAGAGGGAAGGTCAACAAAGACAGGATGAAAAAAAGCATTTTATTTTCCCATTTCATAAGGACAAAACGCTTGAAGAAGAGGAATGGTACGCCTGTTTTCTTTTCTTTAATATTAGACTTGTTTGCAAATAAGTCCATAAACGAAGCGTACACTTCAAAATGTCAGTCACCAAAATAGCTACTTTATGTCTTGGTGTCCGACGCCTTTAAGGCCGTCTGACACCTGTGCCAAAAATAATGTAGGCGTCGGACACCGGGAGTTACGGCCTTTATCGTACTAATTTACTAATCATCAGTCACTCTATTTCACTACCCTACTGGTTTTCAATCAAATCCAAAATCCTATTCAGGTCATTGGTATTGGTGAATGGGATATTGATTTGTCCGCTCCCGTTGGATTTTAATTTTAGCGACACTTTCGCCCCCAAGAAGCTTTTTAAGTTGTTCTCAACTGATTGATAATCCCCTGACAATGAGTTGCTCGCAGTGGGTTGGGATGGTGCTGGCTCTCTATAACTTTTAATTAGGTTTTCTGTGGCTCGTACGGAAAGATCTTTTTCGACAATTTCCTTAAAAATGGCAGACTGCACAGAAAAGTCTTCGATACCTGTTAGTGCCCTGGCATGCCCCATTGAAACAACGCCTTCTTTCAGACTCCTCTGAATGTCAGGTGGTAATTTTAGCAAGCGGAGGGAATTGGTAACCGTGCTCCGTTTTTTACCAACACGTTCAGAGAGGTTTTCATGGGTCAGGTCACATTCTTCGATCAAGCGCTGATAGGTGATGGCAACTTCAATGGCATTCAAGTTTTCTCGCTGGATATTTTCAACCAAAGCCATCTCGATCATTTCCTGGTCGTTGGCCAGGCGAATATATGCTGGCACATCTGCCAGGCCTGCTATTTTTGAAGCACGCAACCTACGTTCCCCAGAGATAAGCTGGTATTGCCTGTCTGCCAAGCGCCTGACCGTAATTGGTTGGATCAGGCCATGGACCTTCAGTGATTCTGCTAGTTCATTCAAAGCGTTTACAGCAAAATCTTTTCGTGGTTGGAAGGGGTTGACTTCTATTTCACCAATCGGTATCATGGCGACCGAACTGGACAATAACTTTACATTGTCTTCTTTAATTGCCAGGTTGTCAACTTCCATGCTCGACAATAATGCCCGCACGCCCAGCCCTAATTGATGCTTCTTTACTTTCTTCGCCATATTAAATTACTGTGGTTTTGTTTGTGATTGCCAAGGGAGTGGTTTATTGGTGTAATGGTTCATTGGCTATCCTATCCCTATGGCATGTATAGGCCTATAAACCTACATTACAACAATCGCATCGTTGTTCCTTTGCAAGAACTCTTTTGCCAAGTTGAAAAAATTTGTGGTGCCAGTACTGCCAGCATCGTACATGACCACTGGGACGTGCATATTTGGTGCTTCGCTGACTTTTGAATTTCGATGTATGATGGTGTCGAAAACCTTTTCTTTATAAAACCCACGTACCTCATTCACCACGATGTTGGCCAACCTCAATCGGCGGTCGTACATGGAAAGAAGGATTCCTTCTATCTCTAATTCCGGGTTGAAATTATTCTTGACCGTATTGACGGTATTTTGCAGTTTACCCAAACCCTCTAATGAAAAATATTCGCATTGTACGGGAATCAATACGGAATCACAGGCAGAAAGGGCATTCAAGGTAATAATGCCAAGTGAAGGCAGACAATCTATGATGATATAATCATAATCATCTTTCACCTGATCGAGCACCTTTTTCAATACGTACTCCCGATTTGGTTTTGTCACCAACTCTATTTCAGCACCTACCAAATCAATATGAGAAGGTAATAGATGGAGGTTGGGTGTTTCTGTTTCATAAACCGCCTCACTGGTTGGTACATCGTTAACGAGGCAATCGTACAAACTCTCTTCAATGTCGTCCTGAAAAATGCCGACGCCAGACGAGGAGTTGGCTTGAGGGTCCGCATCCACGAGTAAGACCTTTTTTTCTAAAATGGCCAGACAGGCAGTCAAGTTAATAGCCGTGGTGGTTTTACCGACTCCTCCCTTCTGGTTGGCAATAGCGATTATTTTTCCCATTTATCATTTAATCTAAACACCCTCGACCGTACTGCCGATGGCTGGCAAAATTAGTTTTTTACCGCGCTTTGCAAATGAACTTATTGCAGCGGCGTGGTCTATCTCAATATATCCAAATGTATCGAAATGACAACCAACGATGGTGTCGCAGTCAATAAATTCAGCAGCAATTGCAGCATCCTCGTGCCCCATGGTAAAATTATCGCCAATAGGCAGGATTGCAAAATCCAACTTGGGGCACGTCATCGGTATTGTTTGCATATCCATGCTCAGCGCAGTGTCACCAGCAAAATAAAAACAAACATTTTTGTCCCAAATTACAAAACCACCAGGGTTGCCACCATACGTGCCATCAGGCAGCACACTAGAATGGGTAGCGTAAACATATTTGACCGTTCCAAAATCAAATTTCCATTTCCCTCCGTGGTTCATTGGGTGGCCATCGATGCCCTTCTGGCCGTACCACGTCACGATTTCGAAATTTGAAATAATCTTAGCCCCATTGTTTTTGGCAATGCGCTCGGCATCTTCGACGTGATCCTGGTGGCCGTGCGACAGCAGCACGTATTGCGCTTTTATTCCGTCCACGTCAATATCCGGTGCTTTTGGGTTTGATGAAATGAAGGGGTCGGTAATCAGATGGATGCCGTTCATCTCAATCAAAAAAGAAGACTGTCCGAAATAGGTGATATTCATTTTGATCCAAAATATAAGAGGTGTTTGGGAAAAACAGAGCCCTGGTTGGAAATTGCCACAAAAGTAAAGGTTCAGGACTGGAAAGGGGATAGAATCTCAGAAGATTTTTTTTCAATAAATCTACTGCCCAGGAATGCAGATTTCCTATTTGATTTAGGGCGTAATTTTAAGTTACGCCCTAAATTGATACCTCGTTGCAAATGACTTGTATAATAGACCTTTGGAACCAAAATTGGGCAAGGCACTTCTACCCTATTTGCTTTCCCTAATCATTTTCATCAATTTACCCGTTGGTGGATAAATGACCAATTCTGTCCGCCGGTTTTGCCCTCTCCCTTCTGGGCTGTCGTTGGAAGCATTGGGCTTAGAATCCCCTTTGCCACATGCCGTAATTTGATTGGGGTTCAATCCTAAATCTTTGGTCAGGGTCCTAACTACCGGGCTTGCTCGGAGGACGCTCAAATCCCAATTGTCTGAATAGCAACGTGTTTTCACAGGTTGGTTATCTGTATGTCCAACAACGAACACATCCATTTCGGGATACTGCACTAGAACGGTGGCTATTTTTTCGAGAAGTCCAAATGCGTTTTTGTTAAGCTTTATGGAACCTGACCGGAACAATAATTTTTCTGAAATACTGATATAACCCAACCCCTTTTTGACTTCAAACACCATATCCTCCACATTTTGATCGGGAAACGAATCACGGACCTTCCCTATCAATTCCATCAGCTGTTGGTTTTGTTGTTCAATAGTAGATTTAAATCTATTGATAACTGCTTGTTTATCAGCAAGTTTCTGAGACTTATTCAACAAAGCGATATTCTGTGTCTCCCGATTGTTGACTGATTGGTCAGCCAAATCCCTCAACTTCTGATCCAGTTCGTCAATCTGTAAATCTTGTTTGTCAATGACTTCTCGAAATGCATTTCTTTCCCCAGTCTTTTCAGCAAGCGCCAATTCCAAGTTAGCTATATCACGGTTAAGTGAAAGATTGTGCGAACTCAATTGCTGGAGTGTACTATCGCAAACCACCCTAAGAGACACCTCATTCAAGAATTTTTTCTTACTGACGCAAGAGCCTAAGCAAAAAATAGAAGAGGTTAGGAATAGCAATATTACTTTAGAATAAATCCGGTTCATATTAATTGAAATGGCAGGAGTTTGCCTGCACTAGTCTTGTTCACAAATAACAAATTGGAATTTGAAAATTCTTATTTATGAACAAGACTACTGAATACAATTCCATGCAGCAAATATTTTTCGAAAATAAATCTGGACTTCAACGGGTGCATTTCAAAATGTCGGTAGTACTTCCCCCAGCGTCTGACGCCTCTCAGGGCGTCTGACACTTATGCCCGAGTTAGGTGTCGGACGCCCTACGAGGCGACGGACACCGGGGGCAAACGAAACTGACAAATTGAAATACACCCACTTCAACCAGCCATAATTCATAACTACATTACCTCAACCTAAAACTTGAAGCACCCAACAATCCAATGTCCGTATAAACAGCAACTCTGTAATACCCTCTTTTCAGTTTTTCTTCCAGCCCGTGCGAAAATGACAACCTTTGGTTATCTTCAATATCCACTTCCTGCTCTTTGACAGCTTGGATATCCATTTGCTGGCCGTTCACCACCACTTTTGCCTGGATCGGGTTTGAAATTTTTATCGGAGTACCTTTATCGTCGGTAATAACGAGGAAGAGTGGTCGAACACCCTGGTATTTCGCATTTACATTGGTCAGGTCAAAACTGACCCTGATTTGCCTTGCCCTGCGTGATTTTGCAGTGGCTTTTGCCTTTTTCTGTTCTACTTCTACCCGAAACGCACTTGCCTTAAAATTGGCCAATGTGAGCATTTTTAATTCATCCTGGATGGTCGCATTGAGGACCGCCAGTGCTTGGTTCTCGGATTTAGCACTGGCCAAATCGGCAGTTAATTGACCCGTCAGTGCTTTAAGGGAATCATTTTCTGTTTGTACTATATTAATAGATGATTCCAACTGGGCCTTGTCGGCGAGTAGTAATTCAATTTGTTCTTTTAAGTTAACTCCCTCCGATTTAGTCTTCCGCTGGAGTTTGCGGATAATGGCATCTTTTTGTGCAACTTTTTTCGCTGCCTCTTCAACGGACGATTGTAGCGACTCGTTTTCATCTGCCAGCGTTTCAAATGCAAATTGAAGGCTGTCCACTTCGGTAGCCAACTTGTTTTTAAGACTGTTCAGGTCAGTAATTTCAGCATTCAACTCACTGTTCTCAGCAGATATTTGCTTCTTTTCATTGTTGGTTTTATATCCCCAATATCCCATCCCCATAAGGAGCAAAAGTAAAATTGCGATGATAATGGCAAAGCCTTGTCTTGAATTCATGTTGTATGATTTTTAATTCGATGGTAATTCCTTGGAGTTGAAATATTTATCCAACCACTAAGTACAGAGTGCGGGCGGGGAATGTGTTCTCCCTGTGCTTCCCTGTGTTCTCCGTGGTCAAGTAAAGTATCCCACATAGTCCTATATTATAGGAACCTAAGATCGCTGCACTTCAATTTCCATGAAATTTGCCAAAGAAAATGATTTTACAATGATGGATTATACAATGGTGTTAAGAGCATGTCTAGTTTTTCTTTTTCCTGACAACCAACGCTTTAGGCGTTGACTTCGAATTAACTCGGTCATTTATCCCGATAAATTTTCTCATTAATTCTATGCCATCATCCTAAATCATTGATTCTCAGTTCAAATAAAAACTAGACATGCTCTAAATTGATCAAGCCCAAAATTAGAAATCTAATGCGCCCAAAGGAAAAGATTATCGGTTTTCTTGTGCAAGAATTTGGAAATCAACTGTGACTGATGTTGAATATGCAGAATATGTTGCTTAGTTTTGTAGTTCCTAACCACCGTTTACAAACTAAATGCGAAGCACTATTTTAAGTTTTTTTCGCACGCTCTCTATCACAAAACGGATCACCAAATTATAATAATTTATAGGGATGTCAATATGAAATATTCCCTATCAAGGGTATAAGGACATTTCATCCACTTTGTAAATTTGTGTTTGCCTCTAAGTTTACTACATTATTTTTGCCTCTAGTATTATTATCATTTTTTTTCTTGCCTCTAAATTAAGAAGTAAGCCCACCTCGGGCCAATACGATTATATTCTTAATTACTAACTTTTAAATCCGAGATTGATGAACACTACTCCCCAGACGCAACAGGAATTGATATTCCAGAATGTTGCAAAAGCAAAGAGCTTAGGCATCGCTCACATTTCTGCTGAAGAGGTAATCCACCCCGGCAGGAAAATTACAGTTGACGGAACAGAAATGGTGAATTTTTCCTCATGCAGCTACATGGGGCTTGAAACCGATGCTCGTTTGAAGCAAGGAGCCATCGACATGATCGATAAATTTGGCGTCGCTTTTTCTGCTTCT
Organism: Saprospiraceae bacterium; assembly: GCA_029263015.1. Lineage (GTDB taxonomy): Bacteria > Bacteroidota > Bacteroidia > Chitinophagales > Saprospiraceae > UBA6168. The sequence goes on from JAJCYI010000116.1 coordinate 30,777, forward strand.
CGTGCATACATAGGTATCGAGCCATTCAACGAATTGGAAGATTTACTTAGCCAGGTATTTGGTTATCCAACCTTGGCGATGCCTTCAACCACCATGTCCCACCTTTCTTTGCTACCACTTTTGGTTGGAAAGAACGACGCAGTTATCCTTGACCATCAAGTGCATTCAAGCGTACAGTTTTCTGTAAAATTAACAAGTGCAGATGGTGTATATGTTGAAATGTGCAGGCACAATAACCTCGACTTTCTAGACAACCGCATTGAAAAACTGAGCAAAGAATACAACAAAGTTTGGTATATGGCCGATGGTGTTTATTCCATGTACGGCGATACTGCCCCTGTTGAGGAGCTGTATCATTTGATGGAAAAACACGACCAGTTTCACCTATACATTGATGATGCACATGGAATGAGCTGGACTGGTGAAAATGGGTCAGGTTATGTCCTTTCCCAGGCTCCTTACCATGAAAAAATGTCTTTGGTAACTTCCCTGTACAAAGGCTTTGGCACTGGCGGAGCAGCCATTGTTTGCAAAAATGATAAAGTCAAAGAATTTGTGAAGAGCTGCGGCGGTACTTTCATATTCTCAGGACCAATGCAGCCAGCCACGCTCGGGGCTGCCATCGCATCAGCTAAAATCCACCTGACATCAGAAATCTATGAGAAGCAGGTGCAACTCAAGAAGAAAATCCAATACTTCCAGCAAAAAGCAATGGCGCTTAGCCTACCAGTAGTCAGCGACGGTATGACTCCAATTTTTTACATTGGTGTTGGGAAAATAGACGTTGGATATAAAATATGCCGGGACTTGATTGATACTGGTTTTGTTGGTGGTATAGCAGCTTATCCAAGTGTGCCAATGGCTAATACTGGAATCAGGGTCATGGTGAATGCCCACCACACCTACGAAGACATTGATAATTTGCTTGAAAACACCGCCTTCTTGTTTAACCAAGCTTTGGAATCTGAAGATTATGGGATCGATAGTATTCACAGAGCCTTCAGGATGAAAAAAGCAAGTTCTATTGCTTGATCGAAACACATTTTTTTTGACAATAAGTAACTTAAGGTTGCGATGAACCCAGCCCTGAAGGTGCATTTCAAATTGTCGGTTCGAAGGTAGGCCGGATTTCCGAATCCGGCTATAGCGGTGCGGATTGGGAAATCCGCACTACATCTCCACCGACATTTTGAAATGCACCCGAATAGAAGAGCTAGTTAAATTAGACGCTACGTCTCAATTCCGATTGTACCAGAATTCTTTGACTGTTACTAATTATCCCAATTCTGCTCATTTTGAGTCAGCTTATTTTCTCCATGAATCAAGTTTTAGTTCATTATATCTCTTTATGACGTAGATTGGCCTGTAGCAACTACAGGCCAACTCCGTCAATTTTCATTTCATTGGAAATACTCACCTAAATGCCCGCTTTCAGTCCAGTAAAGTACTGCCCAAATCACAATCAATTCCATAACAATACTTATTTGGCAAAATATTGGAAATGAATTATTTAGACAAATTCATTTTTAATGATCAAAGGACTAAGTTTTACCAAATTAGGCCAGCATTTAGATAAATGGTTCATTTCTCCGAAGTTGAGAACCAATGGCCTTGAGCATTGGAAAGCAAGATTGTTGGTAGCCATACATATAATGGTTCTGATGATTGGGGTAATCCTTGAATTTGCTGCCCAATTTTTGATAGAAGTCGAAAATCAACCACCCATAAAATCTGGGATACTCCTTGTATTGGTGCTCATGTTCATCTTTCGGAAATTTGGAAACATGACACTTTCTGGGAATTTGCTGTCTGCTATCTTTTTCATGGTGCTGCTTGTGTCGGTTTTAGAATCAGGCGGGCTATTTTCAGATAATTTACTTTGGATGCTTGGCGCTCCCCTACTTGCCCTTTTGTTTGCCAATAGGATTTCAGGTTTTTTATGGCTTTTGGCATTGATTGGGGTCGCAAGTTTTTTATATGTGACAGATCAATGCTCACCAGAATTTATTCTTTCAGTTGTTGAAGGTTCCGGTTCTTTGTACTACCTGATAAGTTATGTGGGGCTTTTTGGAATGGTGGTAGGGATCGTTCTTGTTTTTGCAACTGGGCAAGCAATGATTATCAAAGCATTGGATGAAAAGCAAATGGAATTGGCCAAGCAAAAAGAAGCATTGGCAATTAAAACAGAATCGCTTCAAAAAGCACAAAAGCAATTAAAAGAAATTAACCTGGAATTAGAACATTTTGCTTACGCTGCTTCACACGACTTAAAGGAGCCCCTGAGAATGATAAAGTTATACACTCAATTTATTGGTAAGCGGCTCTCCGGTCAACTTGATAGTTCCACCACTGAATATATGGGGTATGTAACAGGTGGAGTTACCAGGATGGAACGCCTTCTGACAGATTTACTTGAATATTCCAGGTTGGGCAGAAACAATCGCAAAGTTATCGACACCAACCTGAACGACGTTTTAGTAATCGTCATCAACAATTTGATAGCAACCATGAACGATTCCAAAGCGGCCATAGTGAGCAATAAACTGCCTGTACTCAAGTCAACATCAACGGAAATGATCCAACTTTTTCAAAATTTAATTTCTAATTCTATTAAATTTCGTCAAACCGAAGTAACTCCAGTTATCGAAATCAACCATATACTCGAAGAAGGCAACCACCATTTTTATTTCCATGATAATGGCATCGGAATTCCTCCAGAAGCATGTGGTAAAGTGTTTAAAATATTTGAACGCCTGCACAGCAAAACTGAATTTGAAGGTACAGGGATCGGCTTGGCCACCTGCAAGAAAATTGTGGACAACCTGGGTGGAAAGATATGGGTCGAACCTGGCAAAGAGGGGGGTACTACTTTTCAAATTGTCATCCCCGGAATCCAATCAAATTAATGCTTGTTCTGGCCAGCTAAATAATCCAAGTTGCAATAAACAATAGTCCGTGTATTTTTTTAACTACCTGATGATCAGTTAGCTGCAAAAACCAATTTAGGAGGTAACATAAAGTTACCTCCTAAACTAACACCCTGATAATCAATAAAATATAAATTGATTTAATATATCTGTTTTTGATTCCAAAAAAAATGCACGGACTATTGTCAGGAATGAGTTCTAAGACTAACTGCTTACAGCCTACTATTATAACTGTCCAATTCTTTTCCAGCATAATAACCTGTGTCAATATCCTTTTTCCATTTCACAAAATAAGTAATCTGCCCCACATGGTACGAAAAGTGCTCAACTACATGCACCAGTACACTAAGGCCAGTTTCGTTAAAACCTTGAATTACAATTTGTTGCGCTATCAAATCAGTCGTCAATTGATCCAGCGTTTCAATAACCTCTTCCATCACCGATTCCAATTGAGCGACCAATTTTTTTGTTGGGACAGGCCCTTTTTCATCAAATTCCAACGCTCGCTGGCGGGTATCTGGTTTTCCGCCGAGACCACATACGATCCATTGCCTAACATTGCCACAAAGGTGCAACACCAAATTCCCGACGCTGTTGCTGTTCTCATTTGGCTTGAGCCAGATTTCCTCAGTAGTCAATTCAGCGAGGCATTTTTTAATCCTTGGAACTCCCTCTCCAATAAGGCGGCGCTTGATTTCTGCTACCAATAATTTCTTGATTTGATGCATATTTAGTTTATTTTTGAAAATTGCGGTTTGAATACTTTCATGCCCCCCACCCCTAAAACTACAAACCACTCACATATTCATCTTCAATCTTAAACAATATCTGATGAAAAACCTCTGCCTCTTAATATTCATTGCATCTTCAATTTGTTCCTGCAAACCGGCTGATCCCTACCACTATGAAGGTTCTTCCTATATAGAAATGAAAAAAGACCCCTGCTTTGGATTTTGCCCTGTTTATTCTTTCAGGGTGGACGGGAAAGGCAATGCCATATTTACAGGAGAAAGAAACGTATCGAAAGAAGGGAACTGGTTGCGGCAACTCGACGCGGTCGAGACCAACCAACTGTTTGAATCGTTTAAGAATGCCGGTTTTTGGGAGTTGGAAAATGAATACACATCTCAAGTGACCGACTTGCCAACTACCTGGGTAACTTTCCATTTAGGCGAAATGAGCAAAACAATAAAAGATTATTATGGGGCACCCGAAAATCTGAAAGTGTTGGAAAAGTTGGTGGAGTCGATTGCTGAAACAAATGAAGGCTGGAAGCAAAGCGACTCGATTGAAGTACCTAAGGAATGAGTTTATCAAACGACTATATTTATCCCGTTTTGGATTTCAAAATCCTCACCTCAACAAATGAAAATTTGGAATAGGGCAATGGCTCTTGATTTCAATTGGGCCATTGCTCATACAAAAAATGTATTTGAAGTTATTTTACAAATAAAAAAATAGCTATCTTAGCCCATTATTATTAACTCCCTATCCGATTTAAGTATTTATTTTTCGAGTTCTTCTAATCAGAATCAACTGTTTCACTCCCTATTACAATCGTTTTGTCATCTACCTATTTATTCAATTATTGACAAGACAGCATCACGTCCAAGGCCCATAGTAGGCTATTATTAAATTTACTGGTTTCCCTTTAAGTAAAAGAAAATAAATAACTTAGACCAACTCTATAAGCGTGACTTATTAGTTTATTCAGATCTTCGTTTCACATGGTCTAAGTTATTGATTTCACTTTTCTAAGTCATTTATCGACAATCTACATTTGGTACATTGTACATTAAATTTCTTTGCTTTTCTGTTTTCTACTGAAAATGAAAATCGGCATCGGCTTCATTTTTATTTTAATTAGATCTCAAAATCGTTGGCAATTTAATGTACGCTGAACTTAGCATGGCTTTTTAAGCCTACACTTTACAATTTCACCAAACTTAAATTTACTATGAACCCAACACAACTCACTGATAATCATTTTTTTAAATTAAACCGTTTTTATAAAATATTCTTTTTGTTACTGTTGCCTTGTTGGGTAACTGCACAGTTGTCAGTTACCATGGACGGTGTCAATCCGACCTGTAATGGTTGGGCCAATGGAAGCGCTGTAGCAACAGCTACGAATGGTGTTATGCCTTATTCCTATTCCTGGAATGGCAGCCCACCTTCCAGTAGCAACACATTTGCAAGTATCGGAGCGGGGACCTACCAGGTAGTCGTCACTGATGCCAACAATGAAACTGCTTCTGCTTCAATCACACTTACTGAACCTTCTGCTATAGTTGTCGATGTTACCACTAATAATGGTTGCGGTGGCGGGAATGAAGCTACTGCCTCCGTTTCAGGAGGAGTTGGTGGGTACACTTATGAGTGGGACAATGGTGATACCGGTACAACGGCATCAGGACTGAGTGCAGGTGTGCATTGTGTGACCGTTACTGATGCAGCAGGTTGTCAAACAGTTGGTTGCGCCACCATCATCGCTAGCCTTTCTATAGAAATGGTTGTGGGAGGTTTGGCTTGTTTCAACTTTTGTGATGCTAGCGTGGAAGCAGTGGTGATGGGAGGGACTCCTCCCTATACCTATTCCTGGAACAATGGTGCCAATGGCCCCGTCAACGGCAACCTCGGCCCAGGAACTTATGATGTTACGGTCACAGATCAGGAAGGATGTACCATTACAAGTTCAGCAACGGTTGTTAATCCGTTTGTAATAGATATTGATGTTATTGTTACGAACCCACTTTGTGGTAGTGGGGGTACCGGTTCAGCTTCGGCCACTGCTTCAGGTGGCAACGCACCCTATACATACGAGTGGAGTAATGGCGATACCGGCCCTGATGTTACTGATTTGGCACCAGGCACGTATGGCCTTACAGTGACAGATTTTCTTGGTTGTCAGGGAATTACCTCGATAATTATCATTGAAGATTCTGGCCTGACACTAAGTGTGCTTTCAACTCCATCATCGGGTTGCGGGGCTGCCGACGGAACGGCTTCGGTTTTCATCGATGGTGGAACTCCGCCTTTTTTTATTTCGTGGAACAACGGGAGTACTGCATCAGACGTCGCAAATTTACCTCCTGGAGATTATACAGTCATGGTGACAGATGGCGAAGGATGTGGCGCCATGGCGTCAGTAACTGTGGAAGGGGCATTGGCAATGGATTTACACATCATGGGTGTAAATGCAGGATGTGTAGCCAACGGCTCTGCTAGTGCTATGGTTACTCCCGGAACGGGTACACCACCATTTCAATTTGAATGGAGTAATGGAGAAACAACATCCATTATCAACAATATTGGGCCTGGAACATATTCCGTAACTGTCACTGATTCAGATGATTGCACAGCTACAGAAGAGGTCACCGTTATTGGCTCAGCTGACATTTCTGTTAGTACGACCGTCACCAATAATCCTTGTTTGGGGGATAGCCAAGGTACTGCTACTGCAAATGTTTCGGGGACGAGCGGACAAATTACCTATGCATGGAGCAATGGCGGCAACACGCAAACTATATCAAATTTACCTACTGGGACATATTTTGTAACAGTAACCGACAGCGACAGCGGTTGCACAGCAACTACCAATGCGTTCATCAGTCAACCCACTGAACTTGTAGCTTCCGTAATAGGTGTAGATGAAGAATGTACAGAACTTGGTTCAGCCACTGCAAGTGCAGATGGCGGCACACCACCTTACTCTTTTGAATGGAGCACTGGCGACACCGAGGCAAGTATTGATAGTTTGTCTGGTGGCATTTATGACGTTACAATTACTGACATGAATGGATGTATTGACGAAGATAGTGTTATCATCGCAGGTGCCGAAAACATAGATGTAGTTGTTGAAATTGTTGATCCGATAAGCAGTGGTTCAGCAAGCGATGGCTCTGTCATGGCTACAGCCAGTGGAGGAGAACCTCCCTATACATATCTCTGGAACACAGGGGACGTGACTCAAATAGTGACAGACCTACCTGCCGGCACTTATTCTGTGACAGTGACTGATGCGGAGGGATGTACAGGTACCGGATCAGTGGAATTGGTCGAGTTGGGATGTATCGGAAATAGGGTTTGGGAAGATATTAATCGAGATGGATGCCAAAACCCTGGAGAGTTTGGGATTGGAGGGGTGACGGTTACTTTAACCGGGACTGATGAAAATGGTAATGATGTAAATCTCACTACCACTACTGCTACCAATGGCTTTTATATTTTTGACAACCTGGTGGCTGGAGATTATGTAGTCCATGTGGACTTGCCATCAGATTTTGCCCATTCTCCTGCAGATGCATGCAGTGATGATTTTACAGACAGCGATATTCAGTCAAATGGAAGCACGAGCACGATTAGTTTGGCCGAAGGACAATGCAACACAACAATTGATGCTGGGATTTATGATGATTGTTTGAATATCACCGATCCTGGTGAAATTTGTTGCGGCCAGTACTTATGTGGCCCCGGCAATGACCCTGCTCCGATCACCAGCACTGCTCTTGCAACTGGAGGTGGCAGCCCCGTGGTTTACCTTTGGATGTCCTCAACCATGAATGTGCCTTTCAATACAAATTTTTGGTCACCCGTGCCAGGGGCTACTGGGCCATCATACGACCCTGGACCTCTGCAGGAAACGACCTATTTCATCAGGTGTGCCAGGGCTTCTAACTGTGCAAAATGGTTTGAGTCGAATTCAGTTAAGATAGAAGTGGGGATGGAAGCTTTTGCTGAAATAACTGGCCCAGATCTCGTATGCGTGGGAGATGATGCAACATACACAGCTACATCTAATGGTTCGAATGCCACCTATTCATGGGATTTTGGGCCGTGGGCTACACCTTCCACTTCCAACGAGCAGTCACCGACCATTACTTGGAACCAATTTGGGGTTGCATATATTACCCTCACCGTACAAAACAATGGTTGTACTTCTTCCTCAGTAATGGGCGTGGCAATTTCAAACAGCCCAATCATTTGCGGAAGCGGATTAATCATTAATGGAGAAAATGAAGATCATTCTGTCGAGGTGGAGTGGGAAATAGAAATTATCGAGGGTGATTTCAAATTTATGGTGCAGCGATCTGACAATGGCTCTGATTTCAATACATTGGGCACAGTGCTCCAGGTTTCAGGGCAAGGCATGAAACAATACACATTTACCGATCATTTCCCGAAAGAGGGCAATGCCATGTATAGGGTGGAATTGTTGAACGACAACGGTCATCATGGCTATTCGAACGAAGTATTGATCCAACGTTTTGGACCTACTCAAATGATAATGGTCTATCCAAACCCAGTTTCCAATCATTTGACCTTAGAATGCAGCGGAAACATCACCACAGCAGTCGGTTTGGAATTGCGAACCGTGCAGGGCAAGCTACTTCTTAAAGAAGATATCCCACTCGGCATCATCAGGCACGGCATAGATATGTCAAATATGAGGGCAGCCACTTATTTCGTTTACCTGACCTATAATGATGGCTTGAAAGAAGTCTTTAAAGTGGTGAAACAATAAATAGAACCGAAGATATTTTTAGTTTTTAGCCAATACTTACATAAAGGCATCTCCAATTAGGGGATGCCTTTTCTTTTTTCTGGAAAATTTTTTGTTGATTTACCATTCATTTCTGAAATCACCTACCATATTTTTCTCTTTTAACCAAAGCTGGAATTGGACCAGCCAAATTGCCTATCTGTGACACAGTGACTTTACAGGGCTCTCGTTCGATTGGATTGTCTCTATAAATAATTGCCTTTCAATATTTTACAACTATAAAACATTAGATTATGAAAAAAAGAACTATACTCTCTTTTGGCTTATTCCTGTTTTGTTTGGTCTTCTCTGACCTTATGTATGCGCAGCCCGCCAATGATAACTGTGCCGACGCCGAACCAATTGTCTTGGATGCAATGGTCACCTTCACCACTATAAATGCAACAACCGATGGCCCATTTCACCCAAATTCACCCTGCCCTACAAGTGCGTCCGATTCCATATTCAGTGACATTTGGTTTGTACATACCGCAAACATCACTGGTGAGTTGAGATGGAGCCTTTGCGGGTCAGCCGATTTCGATTCCAGAATAGCGGTTTACAATGCTGGTGCAACATGCCCATTGTCCGATGGCGATCTGTTGAACTGCAATGAAGATGGCCCTGCTGCTTGTGTGAATTTTGAATCGGAACTGGACTTTAATGTAGTGGCGGGTGAAACTTATTATTTACGGTTGGGCGGGTTTGGATCGGAAGAACCGGGAGCTCAAGGGTCTGGTTCTTTTGCCTTGACCCAAGCCCCTACTGGTCCGCCGAACGACTTTTGTGATAATGCCATCGCCATTACACTCGGTGAAGATCAACCCATTTCGAACATTGATGCGACCACCGACGGGCCAACCCACCTCAACGACCAAGTGTGTTTTGGCTTCAATGACAACACCGCCCAAAGCGATATCTGGTACACTTTCACGTCCCCTGTCACTGGTTTGATCGAATGGTCAACCTGTGGTCAAGTCGACTGGGATTCCCGACTCATTGTTTATGGCCCTGGCGTTTCGTGCCCAGTGACCCCCGATGACATGATCGCGTGCAGTGACGCCACAGCTGGCTGTGCTGGGTTCACCAATATCTTGAACTTCGATGCTGTTGAAGGGGAAACCTATATTTTCAGGGTTGGCGGCTTTTTTGGTGCTACGGGAACAGGTGTGTTCGACCTGATCGAAATTGCCCCGGTTGAACCTCCTGCCAACGACTTTTGCACTTCACCAGATACTGCCTGGATATTGACACCGCAGCAAGCCGATGATTTTGACGAAATATTTGCGGGAACGGTAATAAACAGTACCATCAGTTCGGGATTAATTGATCCCTCATGTGGTGACGGAAATGGAGGCAAATTTCCCGATGTGTGGTTTAAGTTCAATTCCCTGGGCAATGAAAATATTGAGATCAGGTACATAGTGGATGAACCTGGCACTGGGGTTATCTACGAAGTGTTCGAAAACTGCGCCGGAGACACCCTGAATGGCAATTCCTGCTTTAGGTATTCACCCGACGATGTCAACATACTTATTGATTCGATAACTGGATTGCCGCCTGTACCGACCGAATTTTACATCAGGGTATCTGGGTGGCTATTTTGGACTCCCGGTTCGTTCTGGTTCCAGTTGGTGGGCGACAATACAGTCGGCACAGATGAAGTAGTGTTCCCAGGCACAGTAAAAATAGCGCCCAATCCTACTAACGAGTATCTGGGACTTGATCTGGATTTGTCGGAACCAATGAATGCTAACATACAGATATTCAATATTTTAGGGGAAATAATTATGAAAGAACAACTGGGGCATTTAACAAATGGCAAGCATCGGCTTTCATTTGATGTTTCTGAATTTCCTCAAGGGATTTATACAATGGTGATTACGGGAGATGAGTCAAAGCGGGCATTAAAATTTACCAAGCTGTAAGAACGAGAGTTGACAACTTTTGAAAAGTTGTCAACTCTTCAACCAATAACTTACCAGAAACTACTTGATTGACTTATTAGCCGGTCAGATCGATTTCCATATTAATTCTCTTAATTTTACTTTCTTTTTAATCCAGACAATCAGGCATCGGTGAAATCCGCCATGCCCCACTCACAAATCCCAGCCCATGCCAGGCAGTTCTTTTGGTCAAATTTTTCGCATAACCACATTTGGCGAGTCGCACGGCGTTGCCATCGGTGCAGTTGTTGATGGTTGCCCTGCAGGATTGGAAATTGATGAAAATTTCATCCAATCGGAACTCGACCGCCGTCGGCCAGGTCAATCAAAACTGGTTACCCAACGCAAAGAAAGCGACACAGTAGAAATTCTTTCCGGCGTTTTTGAGGGCAAAACGACCGGGACACCCATTGGCCTCCTGATTCGCAATGCCGATGCCCGCTCAAAGGATTACAGTCACATCGCTGATAAATACCGCCCCTCTCACGCTGATTTTACTTTTCAGGAAAAATATGGCCACCGCGATTACCGTGGAGGCGGACGCTCGTCGGCACGGGAGACCGCTGCAAGGGTCGCTGCCGGAGCCATTGCCAAATTGTTTTTGAAACAAAATAACATTGACATAAAAGCTTTTGTGAGCAGGGTTGGAGAAATTGAAGTGGAAAAGGATTATGCACAACTCGACCTTTCCCAAGTTGAGGCCACCCCCGTTCGATGCCCCGACCTTGCTGTGGCCGAGAAAATGATGGATCTCATCCTACAAGTAAAAAAAGCTGGCGATACTGTCGGAGGCTATATTAGCTGCATTATCACGGGCTGCCCAGTCGGTCTCGGCGAGCCAGTTTTCGACAAATTACATGCTGACTTGGGAAAAGCGTTGCTCAGTATCAATGCCTGCAAGGGCTTCGAGATCGGTTCCGGTTTTGCAGGCGTAACCATGCGTGGATCAGAGCACAACGATGCTTTTTTTAAAGAAAATGGCAAAATAAAAACCCGCACCAACTACTCCGGAGGTGTGCAGGGTGGCATTTCCAACGGCATGGATATTTATTTTAAAACTGCCTTTAAACCTGTGGCAACGATCGTGAAATCGCAAGAGTCGATCAACATGGCAGGGGAAACAGTGGAGGTAACAGGCAAAGGCCGCCACGACCCCTGCGTACTTCCGCGTGCTGTGCCGATTGTGGAAGCGATGGCCGCTTTGGTGGTGGCGGATCATTTGTTGCGGCAACGGGCGGCAAGGGTGTGAATTTTCCAAAAGCATGGGATTTTTCCAAAAGGGTGGGAATTAAATTCCCACCCTTTTGGAAAAATCTTCCCCTATATTTGCCTTTGACAACTAAAAAACAAATCTCCCTACCATGAAATCCAGGATATTATTCTTACTCATCTGCCTCACTTACCAGCTCACCGCCCAACTCACCATTAATGTGACTGATATTCCAAATAATACTCCCATGGATGCGGAAATCCATATTGCTGGAAATTTTCAAGGGTGGGATCCAGGCAGCCCTGATTATACTTTGACCGACAATGGTAACGGCACTTATGAAATCACTTTTTCTCCAGCTGCTGGTTTATTGAAATTCAAGTTTACACGAGGTGATTGGGATACTGTGGAAGGTGATGCAACCGGTGGCTTCCTCCCTGACCGGGAGTACGATTACGACGGTACGCCATCCGTTTTGGAATTGGAAATTTTGAGTTGGGAAGATACAGGCGGTACCGGAAATTCCACTGCCGCTGACAATGTCCACATTCTTGATGATAATTTTTACATGCCCCAACTCGACCGCAACCGGCGCATCTGGATTTACCTGCCGCCAGATTACGAGACTTCCAGTAAATATTACCCTGTGCTGTACATGCACGATGGCCAGAATTTGTTCGACATCCAAACCAGTTTCACCGGGGAGTGGGAAGTGGATGAATCACTAAACGGGCTTTTTGAAGATGGCGATCACGGAGCAATTGTGGTTGGCATAGATAACGGCAGCGCACTGCGTACCGATGAATATTCTCCGTGGTGGAATGCTCAATATAGTGCAGGGGGCGAAGGCGGAGCATATATGGATTTTATTGTTGAAACGTTGAAACCTCACATCGATGCCAACTACCGCACATTGGCTGGCAGGGAATATACTTGCCTGTTTGGCAGCTCACTCGGCGGACTTATTTCCCAATATGGCCTCATGGAGCACCAAGATGTATTTGGGAAAGCTGGTGTTTTTTCCCCGGCCTTTTGGTTCAATTCTGAAATATTCGACCACAGTGCCGATACACCAAAAACAGGTTTCATGAAAATTTACATGCTAGCGGGAATCCCTGAAGGAAACGGTTCAGTGGTTGAGGATGTGAATCAGATGGAATCGGTCCTGTTCAATAATGGTTTTGAGCCCCAGGAAGTCAATAAAGCCTTTCACGCTGATGGCGCGCACAGTGAGTGGTATTGGGCGAGGGAGTTTCCCTGGGCCTACCTCTGGCTTTTTGATGGAGTTGACCTGACAGATGCTTCTGAAGAGCAGGCCTCCAGTATCCGAATTTACCCCAATCCTGCTGATACCATGCTGTTTTTGGAAAATTTGCCAGAGCTAAAGAAACCTGTCGCAAGGATTTATTCAATTGATGGGAAACTGATAAAAAAAGAAAGATTAGAAGGGAATAATATTGATGTAAGCAGTTTACAACCAGGCACATATATTTTAAAAATACAGGCAAAGCACAAATTTGGTTTTACCAAAAGAATAATCATAAAATAATGGAGAATGGAGAATTTGATACGATTCAGTTCTCCATGCTCCATTCTCCATTGAATAAATGTTATCTGGAAAAAAAGGCGTCCTCCTTGTCAATCTTGGTACTCCTGACAAACCTACCTGGAGTGCAGTTTACCGATATTTAAAACAGTTCCTGCTTGATCCACGGGTGATTGATTATCCGTGGTTGGGCCGTAACCTGTTGGTGAGGGGAATCATCCTGCCATTTCGGACTGGAAGTTCCACCAAGTTGTACAAAAGATTATGGCTGCCAGAAGGTTCACCTTTGAAAGTATATGGAAGACGTTTGGAAGAAGGCGTGAGAACAGTACTTGGGGAAAAATACGAAGTGGAATTTGCCATGCGGTATCAAAACCCCTCTATCGAATCCGCCATTGAAAAATTGTTGGAAAAGCAGGTAAGTGAACTATTGATATTTCCACTGTTTCCACAATATGCGAGTGCAACTACTGGATCGGTTCACGAAGAAGTCATGCGGATTTTACAAAAAAAACAGGTTATCCCGCAAGTCAAGATGGTGAATTCATACCACGACTTCCAAGCCATGATTGAAGTATTTGCTGAAAATGGCCGCAAACATGGGATTGAAAAATATGATCACATTTTGTTCAGCTATCACGGCCTGCCCCAGCGACAACTGGTAAAAGCAGATTCCTGCAACCATTGCCTGCAAGGTGCTGATTGTTGCCAGTCCATTTCAGTGGAAAACCAATTTTGTTATTCTGCCCAATGCCATTCCACGACCGCTGCGCTTGCCAAAGAACTTGGTTTGTCGGCAGACAGGTACACGACTTGCTTTCAATCCAGGCTTGGAAGGGAGGTCTGGATAAAACCTTACACCAGCGAGGCAATAAAAGAACGGGCCAAACAAGGAGACAAAAACCTGCTTGTTTTCTGTCCTGCATTTGTATCGGATTGTTTGGAAACCACTATTGAGATTTCAGTGGAATACCAGGAAGAATTTGAGCAACTCGGCGGGGAGAAAGTGCAATTGGTCGAGAGTTTGAACGATCACCCTAATTGGGTCAAAGCAGTATCAAGTTTCATCAAAAAGGAAACAGCCTAATGGGAAAAACACTCGTCATTTTCGATGTGGACGGGACGCTTGTGTTCTCCAACCGAATTGATAGCCAGTGCTTTGCACAAACATATGAAACCATTTATGGTCGCCCTTTCCCTACCATCGACTGGCGGTATTACCCACACGTTACCGATCACACCATTTTCAATACAGTAATAAAAGAACAGTTTGGGCGCTCCGCGACACCAGATGAAATAGGCTATTTCCAAGATCATTTTGTCAGCCTTTTGGAAATTAAACGGATCGAGGAACCTGAAGCATTTCAACAAGTACCACATGCCCGTGAAACTATACTAACCCTGATGGCCGACCCGAAATATGTTGTAGGAGTTGGCACCGGAGGTTGGAAACGCCCCGCCCATCTGAAGCTCAGTCATGTACAAATACCTGCTGACCAGTTGTTTATGAGTGCAGCAGACGGCAAGGTCACCAGGGAAGCCATTTTGGAAGAAGTCATTGAAGAAGCAACTTCCCACCATGCAGTTTTTAAAAAAATCATCTATATCGGCGATGCAGTTTGGGATGTGCAAACGACCCGCAACCTATCTTTAGATTTTGTCGGCATACGCCGTAATGGCGATTTACACGTTTTGGAAGACGCGGGGGCAACTAGCGTGTTGCAAGATTTTTCAGACCACCATCTATTCATTCAGGCCTTGGAAGATGCCGTGCCGCCACAGTAAGCTAGTTCAGGTTTTGATTATTTAGAGCATGTTGGGGATTTAGGTTTCGAGTGAAAAAGTGTCTATTTTTTGATGAAACAAGGCGGGAAATTGGGAGCATAGCCATAGCTACATGACTAATTTCGCAACGCCGTGTCATTAAAAAAGAGGCATTTTATCGCCGGAAGTTAAATCCCCAACATGCTCTTAGGAACTTTTCACTTTATTTGCTGTTGTTCCCATTATCGCTCTCACAGAGAATCAGACGATTATGTATTTTTTAATAAAAATATATTGTCAGGTTTGGAATTATTTGAGGTGATAGTATCTTTGCCCCCGCTTTCAAAAAAAGCATGATTCCGTAGCTCAGTTGGTAGAGCACTTGACTTTTAATCAAGGGGTCCTGGGTTCGAGCCCCAGCGGGATTACGAAGCCTCAGCAAAATCTTGCTGGGGCTTTTTTTTTAGGATCGTGAAAAAAATTACTCCTGCAAAAAAACTTAGATTTTTACTCTTCTGATTTCAACATGTTCCGAAAACAACTCCCTCCCAAAGAATACTGATCCCTGCTTATCAAAATCCGCAGTCGAACCAGTCGTTTGAAAAACCAACTTTCCTGTTTTACTGCAATCCTGGTCTATTTCTGGATGCCTTTCCAAATAGTGTTTTAAGCTTTTGGCAACTATTTTTCCTTGTGAAATAACATTCACATTTTTTGGCAAGAATGTCTTGATGAGCGGCAACAAGAGTGGATAATGCGTACACGCCAATAATATGGTGTCAATATTTGGAGATTTTGCCAATAATGCCTGCAAATCTTTTTTGACAAAATACTCCGCCCCTACCCCTTCGCACTCACCGTTTTCGATCAGGGGCACCCACATGGGACAAGTTTGTTGAAAAACCTTGATGTCTGGAAAAAATTTGTTGATTTCCAGCAAATACGATTCTGATTTCACCGTCCCTGTTGTACCCAGCACCCCAACATGACCAGAATTGGTGTGCTGTCCAATTATTTCAGTAGTGGGCCTGATCACGCCAAGTACCTTTTTATCAGGAGCAATTATCGGTAAATCAAGTTGCTGGATATTCCGCAATGCCTTTGCCGAGGCAGTATTGCATGCAAGTACAACCAAATGGCAGTCTTGATCGATCAGGTAATTCACGCACTCCAACGTGTAGTGGTAAATGGTTTCAAAAGACCGAGTCCCATATGGCGACCTGGCATTGTCACCAAAATATAGGAAATCATAGCCAGGCAGTTCTTCCGTAATTTCTTTCAAGACCGTCAAGCCACCATAGCCGCTGTCAAAGATGCCAATGGGATGGAGGAGTTGGTTCTTGGTTCTTCGTTGTTGGTTGTTTTGCATTATCGGGTTTTGTTTCAGTTAGGATATTGAAGATTAAGGTGCTAAAAGGCTTTCTTATTTAACCACAAAAGGAACAAAAGGAATCATAAGGGACTATGTAGGTGCTCATTTTTGACTTACTCTTTTGTGCCTTTTGTGGTTCAAAAAATGTGCATTACAGGTTCAATTCCTCAATCATTTCCTTTCTGAAAAATACGGTATTCAGCATTTCCTCTACCTCTTTTTCCCAGTCGTACCAAATTGGAGCGCTTATATCCCATCCTTTTTGCAAGGTGGCAGATAGAGATGGATCACAACGACACCCAGTCATTTGCAATAGTTTCTTGTAATACGTAAACAACCAGGGCTGACCCTTGTATTTTGTCAGCCATTCCTGTAAACGGTTGATAATCAACAATGTCAACTCATTTTGCCACGGCGCATCATTCTGCTGGAGGACTTGAAACACAGGATCATCTTCTTCCGGTAATCCTTTTCTTTCTTTCAAATAAGCAATGGAAAGTTGGTTTACTATTTCAGGTGGGGCGAGTTCGAGCACTTGAATCCCGACAGGGTCATTCCACAGCGGAGAATTTTCGTTTTCAAACCAATAGGTGAACATTTGACCTATCCATTTTTCATCATGGTGAAATACCGCTGCAATAGCGATGGCTTTGTGCAGGGTGTTCGACCATTCGTTCTTAGCAAAAAGTTTGAGTAAGGGTTCTGGCTCCAACTCAAAATGTAATTCCCAGCGACTGGGCGGAATTCCTGAAAATATTTGCCCAAGATAACCAGCCTTCTCCCCTTTCCATTCAGGGTGGATAATAAGAATGCCGTCAGTCGATGCCACTTTATCAGGTTCATCTGGGATGGTGATATGCCATTTTCCTTTTTCATAAAACAAGCAATCGAGTGCTCGTTGAAACATGCGTTCAGCATATTCTGATAATGGCAATTGTGACAGCAATTCTGCTGCAACCTGCCGAACTTCCTTGCGCCTGTCGTGCAGGGCATTTTCAAGGAATCCTTCGTCTTCGGCAGATAAGCCCACCTTCAGCTCTTGTAGAAAAATGGTCTTGTTTCGATAATTTTCTGTGTCCCAAGTTGACCGGAGGAGTTCGATTGCCTGCGCAGGATTGTTTTTTCTCAAGAATTTTAAAAAGGCAATCCTATGTATTTTGCTCTCCGTTTCCCAATTGCGGTTTTCCGGTTCATTCAGCCTCATTTTCCAATCAGGGTGCTGACCAATCAACCATCTTCCACCTTGACTGATTGCCATTTCAATCAATTCCCACCATTCATCAATATCGGGCCGCTGCATAAGAGCTGGCATTAGCTCGGTGGGCAAGCGTTTGCCATTTTCCAAAAGGTGGTAAAGAAATTCTGGAAAAACCAATGCATATTTCCCATCCAAAATGAGTTTTAAGTGGCGGGTGGATTTATAGGAACAGTTGGTCTCTTCCACAAACTCTGCTGCCTCTGGCAGTTTTCCTTCAAAATCTTTTAATGGAAAACCTGCTTTCCGCATTTGCGCAAACATGGCCGAAGCTTCCGCCAAAAGAAGTGGCGCTTCCTTTTTTACATCAAATCCCTGCTCTTGCAACTTTTGCAAAGTTCCACTTGAAAAACTGCTGTTCTCTGTACCGAGCAGGGCAATTTTGGCAAGTTCTTTCCAGGGCATGGAGGGAAGTTTTGAGTTTTGAGTTAGCAAAAAAAGTAATAATGTTCTCCTTGGTTAAAATTGTTTTCTAGCAGGAATTCAATGATTTCCTTTTGGTCATCAGGAGCAGCTACTGCAATAATAATCTGTGGATCAGTGAGTTGAGAGATGATATTAAAATGACGAAGTTCAATGCCACGAATTTCTTTGCCAATTTTATCTTCGTTGTTACTGACCCATCCAAAAGTAATATTCCGCTCGTTGAGCAACCTTGCCAGGCGCTTGCCCTTTCTGCCTGCGCCCCAAATAACAAGTGGACGGTTTGGGTCATGATCGGTTTTTAAAAACCAGTCCGTTTTAAGTTCCAAAAAAGAATTGTCGTGGTAATTTTTATCAGTGCGTGAGGCCCGCTCTGGTCGGTCCCGCCATTGGTGCAATACCTTCTCACACGTGGCAACTGCTAATCCTGAATCCCTCCATCTAAAACACAAATCATAATCTTCGGGATACTTATCTTCCTGGGAAAATGCTCCACACTTTTCCAAGTCAGTACGCCAGGCCATCCAGCAAGGCGAAGGTACCGGGCATTCTTTATAAACCTCTTTCCAATACCTGTTCCCTTCCGCAAGACCGTTCAACCATACCGCATATTTCTTAAATCCCTCGCCCAAACCTTCCTTAGAAAAATACTCGACCCAGCCCGTAGCCACATGGTTTTTGCCATGTTGCAATAATGTCTTTTTCAAGCATTCCAATTTTCCCGGGAGCATAATATCATCGCTGTCCATGCGGGAAATCAAGACCCCACTGCTTTGTTCATAAGCCAATTTAAGCGCAGGGGCTATTCCTTTTATGTTGTTCTGGAAAATTTTGATACGATTGTCAGTAACCGCGTATTCATTCAATATGCTACAGCTTTCATCTGTAGAAAAATCATCCACAGCAAGTAGCTCCCATGCTTGCTCAGTTTGGGCCAAGATACTGTCAAGGCATTCTCGAAGGTAAGCGGCAGTATTGAAAACAGGCAGGAGGATGGATATTATCATGAAGTAAAGTTAGACGCATTTGCTGTCTGACCATTATTGGCTTTTGGCAATAATTTTTTACAAAAAAGGGAAACAACATACTTGACTGTTTCCCTTTTCAGAATTGTTGGCCAACAACTTCTCAATTTACCGATTCGACCTGCTTCTTGATTTTGAGGACCACCGAGGTTTTTACATTCAATTTTTTGGCAATCTCTTTTATCGGGATGTTGTGCTTCAACATTTTGATAATGGCCAAGGTTGTTTCTATTCCTTCTGTTTTCCCTTTTTCAATCCCTTTTGTTTCACCGGTGGCAAATGCTTCCTCTTTAGCGTCCAGCAGGATTGTTTCATGCAATGTATTTGGAATCTTTTTCATAGGCCCGATAATTTTATCAAAATTAAGGTAAAAAATTTTATCGTCAAATGGGGTATAGTATTTTATAAACTCCAAAATCCCGCGTATGGTTGCTTTTGGATAACCCTCCCGAGTCAGTTTCCGTGCAAGGTTTTCCTTGACTTTTAATTTCTCCATATCTTTCTGTTTTCTGTGATCCAACCCATACCAAGCTGCTTCCATGATTAATGCGAATGGGTTGGGTTTAAACTTCTCCAAATTTCCAGGTGGGTTTTCCAGTACTTTGAAAGTGGGAAAGGAGTAATTTAATACCGTTGATAAACAACTGAAAGAAAAGGACTTAGGATGAAAATTTGGATTTTCGTCCGTAAACACAGCCATTGCTGCAACGGGTTTTTCAAAACGATCGAACAACCGGTATTGTACGGCATACATCCGTTTTGCAAACTCATCATCCAAATAACCTTGCACTTCTACATGGATCAAAAACCAAAACTCTTTACCAGCTGGAGTAAAGACTTTTGCTAAAACATCGGCCCGCCTTCCCTTTGCCTCTGCTTCTGGCAAAATCTGTTCAAGTTCTTTGTCCAAGAAGACATAGCCTTTGCTCAAATCAACTTCTTTTTGCCAGTTTGGGAAGAAAAATTTTACGAAATAAGGAAACAATTCCCGGATGATTCCCTTCCAGATGAGGTCACGTTTTTTCATGGTTAATTGGTTTTCAAGGGTTAAGGTAATTACTGAAAGCCATTTGGCCAAACATGCTCGACTATAGCAGCATTATAAGGGAGTTCCTATTCCATGTCCATTTTCGATACTTTTGCCTTCTTCAATAAACATGGATAAAAAAAACAACCACAAATCAACTGAACTTGCCCGATTGTTTTTTCGTGAAATCACCAAGATTCATGGAAATGATACATGGCCCCTGATTCAAAAATCCAAAGAACTTGGTCGGCTGCTTGAGGCACTGTTCTTAGAAGTAACCAAAAAGGAAAACATTCATTTCACCACCCATTTCGCACGGATCAGCTTCGCCAGCCATCAATTCCACCTCAACAAACGCACGCAGTACTGGATCCATTTTTTTAGAAAGAAACTCAGGGCTGATACACCTGAAGATGAGCATCCCCACCTCTACCACCTAGGCTTACGCACTCTTTCACAGTGCATTGCGGGACTGTTTGACGAAGCTGTGCCGAATGAAATCTTGAATGAAATCCCATCAGAGATTCGTTATCAATTCACTGAGGTCAAAGTCAAAAAATACCTGGAAAAGGTACGCGTACTTGCATTGGAAGATGACGAAGAAAATGATTGTCTTTTGGCAAGGGATGAAGCCAATCCTAGTTTTTCTATTCTGGTAAAATACAATATTGCCGAACGGAATGCTTCATTCAACCCCACCATTCAACAGATCAGAAAAACATTTGGGATGCCAGTCATTTTGAGCCTTTTAGATGTCGAGGTTGACGACAAAGGTGTGTACCGGCCACGGGCGATCGTGATCGACCCGGACCACCTTTTAGATGTATCCATTGTGGCCAATTGTTTCCAGGGAAAAGGCGCAGAACCCATCGTTTACCTATTGAACAAATATTTGCCATTCAAGCCAAGCATCCCATTGATTTTGGGAAATATTGCCAACTTTTTTCTCGACGAACTAATGCACAACCCTAAGGCTAATTTCAAAAAAACCTTTCCTAAAGTATTCAAAACCAATCCGTTGACTTTCTCCATGCTACCCGATGCAGCTATCAGGGAGATTTACCAAAAATCACAAAAGCATTGGGTGACGTTGCAGACGATGGTCATGCAAGGGATGAAAAAATCAGGTATCGAACCTTCCGATTGTTACCTCGAACCTTCCTTCTACGACGATACACATGGGCTGCAAGGCCGCCTCGATATTTTATTTAAAAAGAAAGAGGATAGCGCCATTATCGAATTGAAAAGCGGCAAGCCTTTCATGCCAAACAAATACGGCATCGGGGCAAGTCATTTTATACAAACCTTATTGTACGACCTGATGGTGCGGTCGGTTTTTATGGAGAAAATAGAACCTGCAAGTTATATTCTTTATTCAGGTCTGGACACCAATCAACTGCGATATGCACCTCGGGTGAAGTCGGAACAAAACGAGGCATTGCAAGTTCGCAACCAACTTGTGTCTATAAACAGACTGCTTGCCAAAATCCATGGAAATGTTTCGCAAACGCCACTTTTTCAACGGGTTACGACTGCCCGGTTTCCAAATATAAAAGGGTATTTACAGGGCAATATTGAATTGTTCGAAAAAACATATTCCTCACTGGATGATCTTGAACGATACTATTTCAATGGGTTTTCAGGCTTCATCGCCAGGGAACACCAACTAGCAAAAACGGGCATTCAAGGGGTGGACAATGCAAACGGCCTAGCCTCCCTGTGGCTCGATTCTTTTGAAGAAAAAGAACGGAACTTTCAGGTTATCAAGTCATTGAAGATTAAGGATAACAAAGCCAGTGAGGAAGAGGCCCTGATTGTTTTTGACAAAACCGAGAACACCAGCGAACTGGCCAATTTCCGAACAGGTGACATCGCTGTGCTTTATCCTGAGGAAAATAATCCAAGCGATCAATCCCATGCCCGCTCCCCCATCACTACACAGCTATTCAAGGTGACTGTATTGGAAATAACACCTCAAAAGGTAACTGTCAAATTGCGATACAAACAATTTAACCGAACTATTTTTGAGGAATATGAAATGTGGAACCTGGAGCACGATCAAATGGACATGAGTTTCAATTCGATGTACCAAGGCTTGTTCCGTTTTGCTCAAAGCAAAAAGGTGAAAAGGGATTTGTTGTTGACAATAAAACCACCTTCCAAAAGTCTGCCTACCAGTGATAGCAATAATCAGGGATTCCTTGCCAATACTAAGGCTGATGCGCAAACCCTCACAGACGAGCAAAAGAGCATTTTGGAAAAAATGCTCGTCGCACAAGATTATTTTCTCCTATGGGGCCCTCCCGGCACTGGGAAAACCAGCAAAATGCTCAAAAATTATGCAGGTTGGATTTTTGAAAACACAGATGAAAACCTCCTGCTATTGGCTTATACCAACCGGGCAGTGGACGAAATCTGTGATGCGCTGGAAAGCCTGGGAGATGAGGTGAAAGACACTTACTTACGCATCGGATCGCCGCATTCAACTGCCAAGCGCTTTGAAAATCAGTTACTTAGCAAAAAAATAGAGCAGGTCACGAAGCGGGAAGAATTGAAAGGAGTATTGGGCAGACACCGGATTTTTGTCAGCACTTTGGCTTCACTTTCCAATAATCTGGTGCTCTTGACTTTGAAAAGATTCAAACGGGTGGTGATTGATGAGGCATCTCAAATATTGGAACCGATGCTGGTCGGCCTGCTCCCAAATTTTGAGCAGTTCATCCTGATTGGCGATCACAAGCAACTCCCAGCGGTAGTGGTGCAAACTTCCGAAGCCTCCAAAGTGGACAATGAAGAACTAAAAGCCATCGGCTTGCAAAATTTACGGAACTCACTTTTTGAAAGACTCTACAAAAGATGTTGTGACAATAAATGGGACTGGGCTTACGACCATCTCAGCCACCAAGGCAGAATGCACGAGGACATTATGCGATTTCCGGGAGAATTATTTTACGAAGGAAAACTCAAAATTTTACCACAGGACATTGGATATTCAAAATTGCAGACTATTCCACTCTCCTCGCAACCAACTGATTTACAGGAAGAATGGGCAAAACAAGTCAGTAAAAATCGCATCGTTTTCATTTCAACACCAGTGGACTGGGAAACACCATCGAGGAAAACCAATCAGCATGAAGCAAAGCAGATTGCCCAGCTTGTACTATT
The DNA here is from genome assembly GCA_029263015.1 of Saprospiraceae bacterium. Classification (GTDB taxonomy): domain Bacteria; phylum Bacteroidota; class Bacteroidia; order Chitinophagales; family Saprospiraceae; genus UBA6168. The sequence continues at coordinate 53,979 of JAJCYI010000116.1, forward strand.
GTTCCAATCCATTTATGAACCATCAAAAATCAATCAAAAATCGATTGGCATCATCACTCCTTACCGGGCACAAATCGCTCAGATTCAGGAGATATTAAAAAACAAGCAAATTGATTGCGAACATCTCACCATTGATACGGTGGAGCGATATCAGGGAGGAGCAAGGGACATCATATTGATTTCACTATGCACCAATGCAGTTTCACAATTGGAATCGTTGGTATCACTTTCTGATGAAGGGGTTGACCGTAAATTAAATGTCGCTCTTACGCGGGCACGTGAACATGTGGTCATTCTGGGAAACGAAGAAATCCTCAAGCAAAATGACGTTTATCTAAAGCTAATAAATTACTGTAGAAGTTTAACAACCACTTAACACTTTCAGTAACCTCCTCTAGCAACTTACCGTCTTTCTGTTAGTCCTTGAACGCATATTTTCTATTTGAATGTTTTTTTCAAGGGATTACACAAAAAAATATTATTGCGAAAAACCTCCACTTTTACAATTAAGATTCACGCTAATTCTTGCGTACTACTTTAAATTTTTCAAGTAATCAAGTTGACGAAACCAAATACTCTTGGCTTAAAGAAGTCGATAATAAAGTTTTTGTCATACCTACACTATCACATAGTTATTGGAGTTAGATAAAAGCCATGTACCATATTATATTTTGAAACTATGCGAAATATCAATTTCAATCAGAATATTATTCGGCATGTTATTGTAAAATTTCACTCCAATGAAGCAACTCGTCGATCTTATTTTGTGAAAAGTCTATAAAACCTGACCAATACCCTTAAAACCAAAAGCTTTGCAAATATTTTCCCACTGTTAATATTTATAAAATGATCACACGACTTACAAAAATTACCATGGTTGCAATTGCCATTGCAACCTTCTTTGTTTCCCCATTATGTTCTCCTATCCAGGCGTTTGAAGATTGGGGGGGATATGAACCACATTCCGGCCAAAGTATTTTCGACCAGATTAGCCAACAGGAGATTGTAAAAATCTCTATAGCAGGCGATTTGGATTCCCTGGTAAATATCCGCAATACCCGCTCGTACAGCAAAGCCAATTTTTCTTATGAAGATAAATATGGCATTCAGCGAAACTATGCTATCAAAGTGAAGCCACGCGGCAAATTCCGGCGGCGGGTCTGTGACTTTCCACCGTTAAAGTTGAAATTTTCAAAAGATCAATTGGAAGCAGCTGGACTGTCCAAGCACAACGACCTCAAACTGGTCACCCACTGCATGGATGATGTTGAGTACAATGAAAAATTGGTCTTGCGGGAGTATTTGGTTTACAAACTTTATAACGAACTAAACCCGAACAGTTTTAGGGTACAATTGATCGAAGTCACTTATCAGGACAAACACGACAAGAAAAACAAAATTACCCAATATGGCTTCCTGATCGAAGATGTTGACGAACTGGCCGAAAGGATGGGAGGTAAAGAATGTGATGATTGCCTCTCATTGGCAAAAGACCAAATAAATACTTCTCAAGAAAAAGTTGTTGCCATGTTCCAGTACCTGGTCGGTAACACAGATTGGAGCCTTGAATTGGCAAGGAACTTAAAACTGATAAAAATGCCTAATGGCAGCCACATTCCAGTACCTTATGATTTTGACTTTTCAGTACTTGTGAATGCACCTTATCTCCGTCCAAATTCTGATTTGAATCAAACTACCAATATGGAAAGGATATTTATGGGCCATTCTGAAGATTTCAACCAACTTTATGGTACGGTTTCTTATTTTAAAACCAAAAGAAAAGCCTTGTTGAAGGTCATTCGCAATTTCCATTTTTTGAGCAAAGATGAACGGTTCTCAGCAGAACTATATGTTGAAACATTTTTTGATAAAATGAATAACCGGGAAAACACCCAGGACATAATTTTCGGAAAAAACGAAGTGACAGGGTTAAAGTGAACTGCATGGCATAGTTTTTAAAGAATCAAAGAATTAGGAATTGACTGGTACATTGCATATTGAAAGATTTAATTTGAAATAAGTAGGTGGAGTTAAATAATCGACACTTTTGACGAGGTTACCTGCCTACCGGCAGGCAGGTTTTTTCGTCAGACAAGGCAAAAAAAATTAGCATAGCCATAGCTACGGTCATTTTTTTTAACAAAGTATGGCGGAAAA
>JAJCYI010000117.1 GCA_029263015.1 Saprospiraceae bacterium
TGCTCTTCTAAACTCAGTTTTACGACTTCCAATTTTTCTTCTTTGGTGTACTTTTTTCTTGGCTTTGACATCTGATAAGTTTTAAGTGTAATTATAATGGTTCTTAACTTATCTTGGTGTCTATTCTTGTGACGATCTCCAGTGAGTGAAATTATTTTCCCAACAATTCAATTTAATTCACCTCACCATTCACCATTCACCATTATTCAAAGGTTTGGTTTTCCCAAGAGGCGGAACATGTTTTTCTTATATGCCTCGACACCAGGTTGATCGAATGGATTAACGGCGAGGAGGTAGCCGCTCACGGCACAGGCCTTTTCAAAAAAATAAAATAAATAACCGAGGTGATATGGCGTCGCTTTGGGAATATTTATTATCAAATTGGGTACGCCCCCATCTAGGTGTGCTTCCAAAGTTCCTTTAGCAGCCATTTTATTCACATAATCCATTGACTTCCCGGCGAGGTAATTTAGGCCATCCAAATCTTCCTTTTCTTTTTCAATAATAATATCCTCCTCAGCGTGCGTAATTTGGATCAACGTTTCAAATAAATGACGGTGCCCGTCCTGAATGTACTGCCCGAGCGAGTGAAGATCAGAAGTAAAATCAGCACTTGCTGGAAAAATGCCCTTCCCATCCTTGCCTTCTGATTCACCATATAATTGCTTCCACCACTCTGCCACAAAATGAAGCCTTGGTTCGTAGTTTATCAACATTTCAATGGACTTTCCTTTTCGGTAAAGGATGTTTCGGAGCGCCACATATTGATAACAAGCGTTGTCAGGAAATGGATTTTTAAGATCCCTCATCGCTTCACTCGCACCTGCCATCAAATCAGTAATATTAACGCCGGCCACAGCAATCGGCAGCAAGCCTACAGCGGTCAATACCGAAAACCTTCCCCCCACTTCATCTGGAACAACAAAAGTTTCAAAACCCTCTTGCAGGGAGAGTTTTTTGAGTGCCCCTTTTTGCTTATCAGTTGTTGCATAAATGCGATCCCTTGCACCTACCTTCCCGTATTTATCTTCCAATTTATTTTTCAAAATCCGGAAGGCAATTGCTGGTTCAGTGGTAGTTCCCGATTTGGAGATAATGTTGATTGAAAAATCACGATCACCAATTATTTGCAATAAATGGGTAAGATAAGTACCAGAAATATTAGTCCCAGCAAAATATATTTCTGGCCCTTTGCGCTGACCTTTCGGCAAGTGGTTGTGAAAACTGTGACCAAGTGCCTCAATCGCTGCTTTGGCACCAAGAAAGGAGCCTCCTATCCCAATAACCACTAATATATCCGATTGATCCTGAATTTTTTTTGCAGCGAGTTTGATACGTGCGAATTCTGTGTGGTCGTATTTTTCAGGGAGGTCCAACCAGCCAAGGTATTCATTGCCAGGCCCTGTTTTGTTGTGCAACAATTTTGCAGCCTCTTCCACCGCAGGAATGAGGTAGTCAACTTCATGGAGTTTGACAAACGATAGGGCATTAGAATAATCAAAAGTAAGTTTTTCCATTTTTTGATAATTTTCCGTTTCATTTTCTTTCTTTGACAAATCCTTGTGGAGGCTTAATAATTAAATTAACCACGGAGAACACAGGGAAGCACAGAGAAGGTCACCCCCCCCCCTGTGGACTCTGTGTTCAAAAAGGATGGCAAATTTCAGAAAACTATGGCAAAGCATTTAGATACCGGAAGAAAAGGTGAAAAACTTGCCGCAGAATATATCTCGAATCTGGGCTTCATAATTTTAGAGACCAACTGGCGCCATAAGAAATTGGAAATTGACATTATTGCCAAAGACAAAGAAGTGCTTGTCTTTGTGGAAGTAAAAACCAGATCCAGCGATTTTTTCGGAAAACCGGAAATTTTCGTCACCCCAACAAAAGAAAAAAACCTTGCCGAAGCCGCAGCAGCCTATATGGCAAAAATAAACCACGATTGGGCAATTAGATTTGATGTGGTTGCGGTATTATTAAAAAATGAAACGACCTGTGAAATAACATTTATTAAAGATGCTTTTTTCCCAGGACTGAAATAAAAAATAATATGGCTGAAAATTTTCAAGTAAGAGATTTGTTCAACCCCGGTGTTGTAAATAAAATGGCGGATCGGATCCATACCGCTTGGCCGGATTTTGACAAAAAGAATTTTTGCAAAACGATTAATCCAGCATTACCGAAATTAACCTATTCCGAGCGGTTAAATTTTATCACAGACAATTTGGAAAAATACCTGCCTGAAGATTTCCCCACAGCAGTTACTATTTTACTAAAAGCACAATTACCCCTTTACCATTCTGATGAATTGGAAAATTCAAACGATCGATTTATTACTATAACCCAAACCGCATTCATCAGTCGAAATGGCCTCGATCATTTCGATATTTCTATGCACGCACTTTATGAAATGACACAACGAATGACCGCCGAGTTTGATGTCCGCATATTCATAGAAAAATACCCTGAAAAGACACTTGAAATTTTAAAAAAATGGGCCCTTGATGAGAACCCGCACGTCAGAAGATTGGTGTCAGAAGGAAGCAGGCCATTATTGCCTTGGGGGAAAAGATTGAACAATATAAAAGAACAGCCAAACCTTTCAATTCAGCTTTTGGAATTATTAAAAAATGATCCCTCTGAATATGTCCGCCGTTCAGTCGCCAATCATTTAAACGACCATGCGAAAAGTCATCCTGATTTAATTGTAAAAACCTTAAACAAATGGCAGACAGAGCACCCTGGCATAAACATGCAAAGACTAATAAAACATGCCACCCGAACCCTTGTAAAGAATGGGCATTCGGGCGCATTGGAATTGATCGGATTTAAAAAAGGATCAAAAGCTAAAGTGTCCAACTTGTCCGCTGATAATACGATCAATATTGGGGATTACTTAAATTTTTCATTTGATGTTATTCCAACTGGAAAACTCAATGAAAACCTAATGATAGATTATGTGATATATTTTAAGAAAGCAAATGGAACCCTTTCACCAAAAGTATTTAAACTAACTACCAAGGAGTTAAAAATAAATGATGCTATTTCAATAGAAAAAAGGCATTCTTTTAAAATAATATCTACTCGAACTTATTATCCTGGAATACACAAAATAGCGATACAAATAAATGGTGAAGAAAAAGGAAATATTGAATTTGAATTGGTTGGTGGGGGTTGAAATTAGAAATTGAAAATGGAGAAATTATGATAATAGATTTTATTATTGGGATTACATTAATGAATGCAATACCGCACATGCTGGTGGGATATGGGAAGATAAGATTCTTAGGTTTATTTGGTTACGGGGACAATCAAAATATCGCCTATGCATTATTGAGCACCATCATATCAGTAAGCCTATTTTCATGGAAATATGGAATGGCAGGCTGGCAAGAGAATGCTATATACACAGGAGCAATTTTCGTATTGTCAGCATATTGGATATTTGGAAAGATATTGATTAAATATTTTTCTAAAAAATAATTTCAAAACGACTTTATATTGAGAATAAATCAGTTATAAAAAAAGCGACGCCTTTTAGAAAAGCGTCGCTTTTGGTCTGAAATATCTCCCAGGAAATATCTTTTAAAACAATCCTGTAATATTCCCATCCTCGTCAATATCAATCAACTCTGCCGACGGTACGGCAGGCAATCCGGGCATCCGCATCATATCTCCAGTAATTGGCACAACAAAGCCAGCGCCCGCTGCAATTTCAATTTCCCTTACAGTGATGGTAAATCCTGTTGGGCGGCCTATTTTGGTGGGGTCATCCGAAAGGGATTTTTGGGTTTTTGCAATACAGATCGCTGATCCATTTAATCCCAATCTCGCAATCCTTTTCAGGTGTAATTTCGCTTTTGGGGAATATTCTACCCCATCAGCACCATATACATTTGTTGCAATGGTTTCGATTTTTTTCTCGATGCTCCATTCCCAGTCATATAGTGGTTTGAAGTCACTTTCACCATTTTCCACAGTATCGGCGACGATATTAGCAAGATCAATTGCACCTTCCCCACCCTTGGCCCAAACGTCAGCAATCACAGCTTTGAAGCCCATTTTTTCGCAATTGTTTTTCACTACTGCAATTTCTTCGTCTGAATCAGTGGTAAATTTATTGATTGCCACAACTGCAGGAATGCCATATAGACGAGAGTTCTCCAAGTGCTTTTCTAAATTCACAAATCCTTTTTCAACGGCTGCTGTATTGTTTTCAGTCAGTAATTTCAAATCTACACCACCATGATATTTCAATGCACGGATGGTTGCCACAATCACGACTGCTTTTGGTTTCAGGCCAGCACTTTGGCACTTGATATCGAGGAATTTTTCAGCACCCAAATCGGAACCGAATCCAGCCTCGGTCACAACATAGTCGGATAACGAAAGACCCATTCGAGTAGCAATAACCGAGTTGGTTCCCTGAGCTATATTGGCAAAAGGCCCACCATGAATAATGGCTGGGGTTCCCTCGATGGTTTGCACCAAGTTTGGTTTAATCGCATCCTTCAGCAATGCTGCCATTGCACCTTGGGCATTCAATTCCCGAGCATAAACTGGTTGGTTGGCCGTGGTAAATCCAATCAATATATTTCCGAGGCGGCGTTTCAAATCCATCAAGTTATTGGACAAACAAAGGATAGCCATCACTTCCGACGCCACGGCAATGTCGAAGCCACTTTCCCTCGGTATTCCATTGCCGGTGCCGCCTAATCCAATGGTCATCTGTCGCAGGGATCGGTCGTTCATGTCGAGCACCCGCTTCCAGGTGATGCGGCGAGGATCAAGCCCCAAGGTCCGTTTTCTGTTTTGTAAATTATTGTCGATGAGTGCAGAAAGCAGGTTATGTGCCTTTTCAACGGCTGATATGTCGCCGGTGAAGTGCAGGTTGATGTCCTCCATCGGCAATACCTGAGAATAACCGCCTCCAGCAGCTCCACCTTTGATACCAAAAACTGGCCCAAGGGAAGGTTCCCGCAACACAACACATGTCTTTTTTCCAATTTGGTTCAAGCCTTGCGCAAGGCCAATGCTCATGGTCGTTTTGCCTTCTCCTGCAGGAGTTGGTGAAAGGGCTGTTACCAAAACGAGGTTGTTCTTTTGCAGTTTTTCATTATCAATCAGCGTCAAAGGAAGCTTGGCTTTGTAATTTCCATACAAATGCAGATCATCATCTGAAATGTTAAGTTGGGATGCTATTTGTTGGATTGGCTTTAGTTTGACCTGGCGGGCAATGTCTAAATCTGTCATAATTCAATAAGTAAGATGATAAATTTTTGCTGCTGAATGCTTCACAGAAATGAGCCTTTTTATCCTGTTCATCGCCCATTCTATGCCTCTTCAACAACACTTGATTTTACGAAGGCGCTAATGTAGTATTTTTAATAAAACAGCCAATAATTGCTCGCTTGTTTTTTAGATTAATAACCTACCAAATGCAATGGATTAGTCGCGTTATTACAGTTTTGATAAAAAAACATACATTTGGAGGCAGAACCATCCACACCTTTTGGAATACTAACGCTGCTTTTGGACATAAACTTGATATGTTCAATACCATAGATCGTTAATCCTTAAGCATTTAACTTTATCATTTGAACTACGTCCAAAAATGAAAACTGCAACCATAACTTCACTTTCAGTCCTCTTTTCCTTTTTTCTGGGGTTTTCTGTGAGTGCCCAATGCCCTGATGCCGCCACTGGATTCCATAGGGTGCAAAAGGGAGAAACCTTGTATAGGATTTCAAAAAAACACAAAGTGAGTGTTGATCAGATTTGCGATTGGAACAATATTGAGCCGACCACAATACTCAGTATCTGCCAAGAATTAGCAATCTCTCAACCAACCGTCCAATCAACTGCCCCTTCATTCCGCCATGCCCCAGCCCTTGACATGAAGAAGCAGGAAGGAGGACGTCATGTCATCCAACAGAGTGAGACCATCGGTGGGATAGCTTATATTTATGGGTTTTCAGAAGACCGGTTTCGGCATTTTAATGGTCTCAGCCCTACCGAGCCTGCATGGCCGGGATTGGTGTTGAGGACTTCCGATTGTAATTGTCCTAATCCCGATGGTAAAGGTGGTTTAATCTACCCCTCTCAATCCAACTCCGTTGCCGACACCTCACAAATCGAAGGTGAATCAGGAATTGAAACCTTTGCAACCTGGGAAGAGAATGCTGACGCAAGGAAAGATGAAATTGGTTTTGACAATAATGGTTTTCCTTTTGGAGAGAATCCATATTATCAAGAAACTTCAATGCCTTCTAATTATGTCAAACCAGAAAAGAAAAAGACTCCATATTCTTATAATAAAGAAATGGGCAAAATCATTCCTTCTGGAAACCAACAAAACCGTTCTACCAAAAAAACGACCCAGCCTGTCATGGATCCAGAGGTAAAAAGGAGCAGCCACGGTGATGGAGCACCAAACAGGTCCTATATTTCGCCAGAAGAGGAGTTGATAAAAAAGGCTGAAAAAGAATCCGCATCACCCCACTCAGGAAATAACGCTCGGAATTCTTCACCAAAACCGAAAAAGGCCTTGCCAAATGATGCAGGATCGAAAATGACTAATGAAGAACTGAGCATGGTCAAAGAAATAAACCTCGTTCGTTCTAACCCAACTGGGTATGTGAAGTTTATTGAAATGTACAAACGAGATATAGCAGCAGGCAAGGTTTCCAGTTCGGTTGCCGCCTGCGATGATTTGATCGCTGAATTAAAAAAAACACCACCGCTTCCTACTTTGCAACAATCTCAATGCTTATTTAACGTGGCCAAAAATCATGGAAATGACCTGCGCCGTCTTGGTAAAACGAGCCATCTTGGCAGCAATGGTTCCTATCCTTGGGATAGGATAACGGGCGGTTGCCAAAATATGGCCGATGGAAATGAGAACCTTGTCGGTGGACCAAAATCCATTCGTAAATCGATAATACTGTTGTTGGTGGACGATCGCGTTCCAAACCGTGGGCACAGGCGGAACTTATTGAGCAAAGATTGGAAGTACATTGCCTGTTATAAAATAGGACAGGTTGGTAATATGCAGAATAACTGGGTGCAGAATTTTGGGAAATAGCGATTCCTATTTTTCATTTGCCAATTTGGTAAGACTCTCATCTGTCAAACGAAATGCCGTCCATTCCTCCATTGGCACCGCACCAAGGCTCTTGTAAAAATCAATTGCTGGTGTATTCCAATCAAGCACCGACCATTCGAGTCTGCCACATTTCCGGTCAACTGCGATTTTCGCCAAATGAGCTAATAGGATTTTCCCGTATCCCTTCCTCCTAAATTCCGGTTTCACAAAAAGGTCTTCCAAATAAATACCTGGCCTGCCCAAAAATGTGGAGTAATTATGAAAAAACAAGGCGAACCCAGCAGGTTCCTCACCTTCAAAGCCTAAAACGACCTCTGCGACCTTCCTGCTACCAAAAAGGGTTTCTTCCAAAAGAACTTCTGTGGCGACAACCAAGTCTGATAAATGCTCGAAATCAGCCAACGCCTGGATGAAGTCAAGAATAACAGGCACATCCTCTTTTGTAGCTTCCCTTATGGTAAAATCCACAATACTCTGTTCACTCATTTGTATTCCCGTTTCGGTCAATTAGATTATCAGTTTAATAATTCCTTGATGGCGGCTCCTGGTTGAATCAACCTTCCTGTTTCATTACCACTTTTCAATTTCTTCCCCGAAGTGTCTAGTAGGTCATAAGCTTCTTTCGTTGTCAATTCGGGTCGGAGGCTTTTCATTAATCCGAGCAAACCCGCCACATAGGGAGTTGCCATGGATGTGCCATTTAATATTCGGTATTCGCTGTTTGGAAAGGTTGAGTAAATGCTCACTCCAGGAGCTGCAATCCCCATTTTCAAGTCGTTCACTTTATTGGAAAACGAAGCCCGGTTCAATACGGTATCAATAGCACTGACCGCTATAACCCCCGGTGTATTCGCTGGTGCAAAATCTTTTGCATTGCGGTTGGAATTTCCTGCGGCAACCACAACGATAGCACCTTTATTATTGGCATACTCCACTGCTTTACTGTAAGCTCGCTGCCGACTATCATTTGATAGGCCACCCAATGACAATGACAAAACATCGGCTCCTGCATCCGCCGCCTCGATAATTCCGTCGATAATCATTTTTTGAGTGCCATATCCGCCCGAAGTCAATACTTTTACAGACGTAACTCTCACGTATTCATTGGTTTGCGAGAAAGAAGCGATTCCCTTATTATTGTTGGAGACAGCCGCTGCAATACCTGCACAATGCGTTCCGTGGCCAGCACCATCTGAGTCATGTTTGGATTTTATTGATTGAAAATTGGCTTGAATGTCTTCATGAACGGCATCCACACCTGTATCCAAAATCGCAATAAGAGCTTGTTTTTTCGGTTTGGTATTTTTTAACACCTCATATAAGGAAGTCATATCCATTGCTTCAAACCCCCAAAGGTTAGGGAGGCCAGGGTCATTTAGCCCATATTTTTTGTTCAGCTTGGACAAGGTTTTTTGTGGCGTAATTTCCAATGGCGATAGGGCATATTGTTCATTCATTTCGACCCATTCGACCAAACTGTTTTCTTCAAACGCATTTTTAACATTTATTAAATCATTCTCCAAACGAGCCGGTACATTTATCAGGTAATAGTCATCAAGGTCTGTAGAATTTTTATCAACAGGATCAAAAGCAGGGGTTGCTTCCAAATTGTATTTGGTCAAGATTGAATTGATTTCAGAAATTTCGTGTCCATCCAATAGCTCGATCAGCATCTCACCATTCACGTCCAACGCAACCTCATTCGCCAATTCAACAGGTTTTTCTTGAGGAAAGGTAAACTTCAGTTTTTCAAAATAGAAATGATCCAAGCTTCCCAATACTACAAATAATAGTGTAACAAAGATCCACTTGTTTTTTCTGAAAAAAGAAAGGAAAAGAGGAACTGTTATTAGCACAAGCATTTCACGGCCAAGTACTAAAAATTTGTAACTCAAGGCTCCTTGACTGAATACCCAAGTGGCACCATAAACGGTTATCGCTCCAAAAAATATTTTCCTTAAAAGGTCACTCCGTTTTTCATCGTCCCGATAGAAAAACCAGCCAGAAAGTGCCCCGAGGCAAACCAAAAAACTTATAGGATAAAAATCTGCTGTCATGACGGTTGTATTTATGACATGATGATACAAATGTAAAAACACTCCCAAGGTAGGAAAGTATGCAGGACAGGCCTCAAATAAATCGACAAACAAGACCCTCTATTATTTTAAGGCACAGTTGTAACTTGATTAAGCTTCTTCTAAAGCTTTAGATGCCTTTTGGGAACTATGCGAGCGGCTGTGGCTGTGGCTTCTGTCCTTGTATTTTAAAGCAGCAAAAAATAATGAGAGCCATCCTCCTATCAGTAAAATTCCGCCAATTGGTGTAATCGGCCCGAAAATGGGTTTCAAAGCTTCCATTTCAAATGCAGTGGCTAAGGAAAGAAAGTACAAAGACCCAGAGAAAAATATTATTCCTACAACAAACAACCAGCTGGCGATTTTTGTCCATTTTTTGCTTGCATACCTACTTAGGATAGCCGCCATTAACAAAGCAAAGGTGTGGTAAAACTGATATTCCACGCCTGTTTTGTAAACTTTCATGTCGCTCTCAGTAAGCACTTGTTTTAAGATATGGGCTCCAAATGCTCCCATAATAACTGCAAATGCTCCAAACAGGCAGGCTAATAACAAAAATCGTCTGGTCATAATATCTATGTAGTTGACTTGCAGAAATTGGGACTTGGCCAACTTCCTTCTTAGTCTTTTAAATAAATTGTGTTTTCTTTTGGATGGTTTGGACATAACATTTGGTATGTAGGCTAAATGAAAATTCACATTGGGGGTGGGGAACAAATAATTTTCCAAAAGTACATTATGGTCCCTTAAATCAGTAAGGCACGTTGATTTATTAATTTTACTCCATTTCTATCAGGATTTCCCCTTTATCGACAGCTTTCCCTTTACCTACAAAAATGGTCTTGACCCTCCCCTCTCCTGCCGACTTGATTACATTTTCCATTTTCATGGCTTCCATGATTAAAAGCGCATCTCCAAGGACTACTTCATCACCAGGTTTTACTTCTACATTCAAGACCAGTCCTGGCATGGGAGCTTTTATCTCGTTTATTTTGTGAGTGACTTCAATGTTCAATCCTAATTTATCAACCAATAGGTCGTATTTGTCAGCTATGCCCACCGAGAATTGATCATTACCAATTTTCAAGCTAACTTCTTTATTCACCCTATCTATACTTACTACTTCAATGGCAATGGATTTTTTGCCCCTAACGAGGTGGTAGGTTGACTTACTCTTTTTAACTAAATCAAGCTCATTCAAGTCATCTGGGTGCAACTTGTACTTGAACTTTCCATTTACAGAAATATTGAATTTGCCGTTTTCCATATTATTTGAGCGATCCTAAATCTTTGAACAATTTTTAGATAGTGCCTTACCGAGCTTTAATTTTTCCAAGCTTCGTTAAAAATATGGTTTCAAAAATGGTGAATACGATGTAAGCCAGAAAAAAAGGAATAACAAAATAAACACCATGGGGCTTGACAATCATCTGATACGTAACAACAAGTACAACAGTCAAAAGCATTTTCCCCAAAGTAAATATCATAATCAACCTTGTAAAAGCATTTTTATCCTTATTCACTGCCGCTTTAGCTGCGGTGAAAAACATCACAACACTCAGCAGGGAAAAAAAACCCACACTTATGATTGAGAACCCAAATGAAGCCTTGAATATGGAGAATATTTGCAGGAACAAAACAATCCCAGTCAGTAGAATGGTCAGCATAACCAACTGGAAGAAAAACCTGCGCTTATTCATAGTTTGTGTTTGATAAAATTACTTTGAGAATAAATTGGTTGTACTACCTATCCAATAAGGAAAGGCGTTCAACGACTGTACACAATATACATTTCAGCATTGAACGCCTTTCCTTATTGACTTCATAAAACTTTAAGAAGCTGATCAAAAGTTTGAATGAATTTTTTATTGTCCTGAAATGTGGGCTTTTCCAGCTATTTGGTTAGCTCCAGATTTACTGCCAGATATTACTTTTTTGTCCTTGTCTGAACCTAATGACCCGTTCGATCCTTCACCAGCGACTTTATATGAACCGCTGATAACTGCTCCAGACTGGACAACCAATTTACCATAGCTCACCTCTCCAACTACTTTTGCAGTTTCCCGAATATTCAATAATCCTTTTACAAAAAGATTGCCTTTGAACCGGCCTTCAATTACAGCATTTGTGCATTTAATGGTACCTTCTGCTACGCCTGAAGGACCGATGATCACTTTGGCATCAGAAAACAATTCCCCGTTGATGGTGCCATCAATTCGAATATCGTTTGTTGCTTTTAATTTGCCTTCAACAAAAGTACCTTGCACCAAGCTGTTCAAAGCATTTGTAGAAGGTGATGACGGCTTGCTTGATCTGCTTACTTCACTTTTTTGTTTGCTACTTCCAAACATAGGATTGAGTATTATTTGATTTGATTGCCTTCGTGCAGGTATGATTTAATTTGAATAACAAACTCACCAACTTCCCAATTCGCTTAATAAATTTTTCTGGTTGTAGAAATTTGGGGCACGAAGGATGAAAAACAATATTGCGTTTTCTTATAGCGTGTTTAGAACTCGAAGGTAAAGCTTTTCCTGCTATCCATAATAGCTTGACCAAAAAAATAACGCTCACGTACTGTTTCTATTCATTCCTCCACAACATATTGTCAATCATACAAATATGAATAAAATCATAATCATAATTTACAAAACATCCCGTCAACGCAAGCATTGACGGGATGTTTTGTAAATTATGATCAGCTATTGAGAATATCAGTAACTTTAGAAATTCGGGCAATAAACACCTCGGCGTTCATTTCCACAGAATTTATAAAGAAGCGCAAATTCAAATGCACCATTGTTACTACTTGCTGGCTGCAGGGCAGAAACATTCAAGTCGTAACTGAATCCAATACTGAATTGGTTGTAATCAAACCGGGTAGAAACAATGACCGCATCTGTCAAAACACCAGTTTCAACCTTATTGGACACCCTTACCCAAGTACCTACTTGGAATGCTTGGAAATTGCTGAAATTCCCATTGCCACTTCCCAATACAAACTTGATACTTGTACCAGAATTAACCTGGAAAGATGGTCCTTGAAACATGGTTATAACGCCTGGGACCAACCCAATTCGAGGAGCAATTTCAAACTCTCCACCAGCGTGAATAGTGAAACGACTGTATAAGTCTTCCCTTGGTCCATCGTAGAATGTCTGGTCGGCTCGGTTCAGGTGATGATAAGCAGCTCCAATGAACAAGTTGTTGTTTTCATCAAAGACGGAGAACCACAACAAGCCAGCAGACATATCTGCAAATAGGAATTGGTCATCGAATAAATTTTCCAATGAAGAAGCGTTAGGGTTGTGTTGACCTTGCCCATCGTGCTGGGTCCCCCATTTCAACCTTGAAAAATCAAGGCTTCTTTGAGATAAGCCAAGTTCGGCACCAAGCACCAAATAATGGGCTTCGTTTCTCCCCCCTGCCATGCGTTTAGCATATGAAGCAGAGAGTTTTCCCGTCCGGGTAGCAAAATTAGCTTCACCAGCAACATCGCCCCAAAGGGTAGCCCCAACACCAAAATAGTCATATCGGCCTACTGCAATTTTTTGGTCGTATGATGCCGAGTAGGTTGAGTATGCGTTGCTTTTCAATACGCTTGACCACTGATTTCTGTAGTTGGCAACCACTCTAACATTACAGTTCATCACACCAGTCATAGCAGGATTAAGGTTAAGTGGAGAGAGGTAAAATTGGGAAAAATGAATGTCTTGAGCATTCATTGAAAACCCACAAATGAGAAGAAGACAAATGAGTAAATGCTTGAATTTCATATGATAATAGTTTAAAAAACCTAAATTTAAGAGGGAATATTTTTAACCGTGCAGGACTTTCAGTACGCAATGATAGAGAATCAGAATTAATTGGAAGGGATTTAGTTGCTAAAACTTGATTTTTTGTCGCTCAAACGGTATGGCTAATCCCTGTACAAGAATAACTCCAAATTTGGTGGGCATTCGCACGATTGAACGGTACCCAAATACAATTATTGTCAAATCTGATTTATCTGGAAAATTTTACAACAGAACTGTAAGGTCAACTGGCAGGCTTTATTACAACTTGAATGGTGCGAATATAATACGAATATAATACCTGCCGCAATTATGGACAAAGAAAAGGGTCAAAAACCTCAATCACCTTATCAAAAAGTCCAGAATTGACTAATAATAAACATTTCCGTTTGTGTGTTGGCAAGCAAAAAAACTATTACGGTACAAGCAGAAATGGAATTTCAAATTGTGATTCCTATCAATCATCTTTCCAATTGCAACCATATTCTTCAACTAAAATATTATCATAGTTATCTGCACATTGAAACAGGTGCCCAAATAATTTCAGCCCCGTTTCGTGGCTAAGGTAACGGTCGTAGATAATAAGTGATAGCACAACTTCATGGCCTTTTACACTCAGTGTCAGGCCCTCCACTTCACTGTTTTGTCGCAGCAAGTACTCATAAACCTTATTAATATTTTTTTTGGGCAAATCACAAAGTACCGCATCGCCAGCAATCAGCCCATTTGGCTCATAATAAGTAATGTAAATTTTGGCACTTCCCTGAAGGACCTCCCATAAACTTGGGCCACGTCGTGACAATTTAATATCGTGCCCACATTCTTCCAGGATAGTTTCAATCGTAAGGGAAATTCCTGCTGCTTCATATTCTTCCTCCTGATTGGGCAATCTGATTTTTGAGCCACAATGAGGACAGAAGTCACCTTCGTTGGTATTTTCAAAAACCAGATTCATACAATTGATACACCTTGCACCTATCCTGCCGTCCGCGCTTTTTTTATACTCTTCAATTGATTCCAATAAATAAGTGACCGGTAAAGAAAATCCAATATTATCTCCCTCATGAATTATAAAGGTATTGACTCCAATGACTAAACCATCAATATCGATGAGTGGGCCGCCACTGTTGCCAGGATTCAAAGCTGCGTCGTGCTGGTAATATTTAACACCATTTTCAGAATGGCTATTATTGGAAATAATGCCCTGAGTTGCAGTAAATTTTAATCCAAATGGGTGTCCTATCGCTGCTACTTTCTCACCAAGTCCTATTCCCTTAGAGATGGTAAGTTTAACTTCTGGCATTTCAATATCACCTTCGTAAGCCAAGAAAGCCAAGTCATATTTGGGATCAGTAAAAAGCACCCTGGCCATTTGCTTCGAGAGAAGTGCCCCTTCCACTACTACTTCCCGGTTTCCCCTTACCACATGTTCATTCGTTATGATTAGGCATTCATTTTTCAAAAAGAATCCTGTCCCGGTACTATATGGAGTAGCAATTTGGATGACGACATTTTGATATTGCTCAATGACTTTATTCATTACACTTGAAATATTGAGGCGGGAAAATAATCCTTTTGTACACGTTGGGAAAATGCACAGGGAAAAAAGTTTAATTGATAAGCCAAAGTTCTATTTTCGCAATCAGTTTTTTTGAGACTATACCAAAAGTGTTTGCCTTATCAAGGCAGAGACGTCCTGCAATACTATTCACCAAATTCGATCCTCATGAAAAGCATTCTCCCCATTTTCATTTTATCAATAATGTTCATATCCTGCCAGTCTGAGCAAAAACCACCAAATAAAGGTGAAAATACCTCAACAATAGTTGAATCAACTGCAACGGAAAAATCAGTGGCCAAATTTCGTTTTGAAGGTTGCTTTCAATTGGAAGAAGCAAAAGGTGACACCACGACTGTTACTTTTGTCAGTATTGAGATTGAAGGTAATGAAGTATTTGGGGAAGAAGCCATTGAAATAACCAGTCCCGAATACAATGCGATTGTGGTTGGCTCATTGGAAGGGGTGATTAGCGGAAAGGTCATCAAAGTTCAATACGAATACTCCATTGAAGGGGCCAAACATTCTGAGGAGCAAGAATTCCTATTACAAGACACCATGCTAATAATGAATTCTCAGCTTTCAAAAGAAGGAAGTGACTTAATGGTGCTCATCAAAAAAGGTGAATTCAAAAAAGGTCTTCCAAAAATGGAGTGCAATTAGGAATGTTCAGGTATAGATAAAAAGTGCCTTTGGAATATAATCTTTCCATGATAACCAAGTTCTAACCGCCTGTTTCAAAGCAACTCCCGAAACCTCCAATAAGAGCTTGTCTAGTTTTTCTTTTTCCTGAAAACCAACGCTTTAGGCGCTGTCTTCGAATTAACTCAGTCATTTATCCCGATAAATTCTTTCGTTAATTCTGTGCCATCATCCTAAATCATTGATTCTCAGTTCAAACAA
>JAJCYI010000118.1 GCA_029263015.1 Saprospiraceae bacterium
AACAATTACTTTCGAAAGTGTAGTCGAAAATATAGTTGAAAACCAAAGCCTAGAGACAAGAAACTTTACGACAACAGTAGAAAGTCGCGATGACGATGGTAATTTGGTAGACAGCAAAACAGACAACGATGAGCAAATCAAGTTAATAGAGCCAGTTTTGACGATAACCCATGAGCAGTTCTTTACAGTGGACGGCAACTTGGTAGCATTAGGCGAGAACCCAGATAACCTAGATGCCGGTGATACAATAACTTACCGCTCAATAATAGCTCATGACGGAGTGAGTAACAGTGATGCTTTTGATTTAGTTTACAAAGATAAGTTACCAGAGAATGTGACTTTGCAAAAGGTAACAGCGAATGGGATAGAGCTAGAAGAAGGAACTCACTTTAATGTAGTGGATGGTGAGCTGATAATCGACAACCTTGAAGGGGTCAACTTAGATGACCTAGTCCAAGGCGATACTCTAGTAGTGAAATACGACGTTACTCTAGATAAGGCAGTAGCTTTGGGAGATAACTTGAAGTCGGATGTGACTTTAGACTTCACATCAACTCAAGGTGAGAACGTAGACGAGCGAAGTGGAGACGATGGAGTAGACGGAGCGGTAGACGATTACCAACTGAAAGTTAACGTCGAAACGAACATCTCATCAGCAATAGGTGATCTAGCCACAACGATAACAGGAACAGAGTTTGCAATAGGAGATAAGGTCCCGACAACGATTACAATAGACGTTATCGAAGGGACAACCGAAAACACAGTGATCAGACATCAGTTGCCAACAGGGGTGAAACTAGATCCTAACGACGTCAACGTGGACTTAGGAGATGGAGTAAGCACTGAGCAAGTGATTATCACAGTAGTGGACGGTGAACTAGTCATCGATTTCGGTGATGTAGTCAATGAAGGCACCGACGGCTTCAATCAACGAGGAACAGATATAACAATCACTTTTGATAGTGTGGTAGAAAATATAGCGGCGAACCAAAGCCTAGAGACAAGAGATTTCACAACGACAGTAGAAAGTCGCGATGACAATGGCAACTTAGTTGATAGTAAGAGGGATGACGATGACCAAATCACACTAGTGGAGCCAGTTTTAACTCTGAACCAAGAGCAGTTCTTTATCGTAGCTGGTCACTTGGTTGCATTAGGCGAGAACCCAGATAACCTAGATGCTGGTGATACAATAACTTACCGCTCAACGATAGCTCACAAGGGAGCAAGTAACAGCGATGCCTTTGACTTGGTTTACAAAGATAAACTACCAGAGAGTGTGACTTTACAAAAGCTGACAGCGAATGGCACAGAGCTAGTAGAAGGAACTCACTTTAATATAGTGGATGGTGAGTTGATCATAGATAATCTTGAAGGAGTGAATCTAGATGATCTAGTTCAGGGCGATACTCTAGTCATAGAGTACGATGTCACTTTAGATGACATCGTTGCTCAAGGAGATACTCTTAAAACAGATGTGACTTTGAATTTCACATCGACTCAAGGTGAGAACGTAGATGAGCGAAGTGGAGATGGCCTTGACGGTGCTTTGGATGACTATCAACTCAAGGATGCAGTTTTAACCAATGTAGAGACTAAGTTAATTTTAGATAAAGATCTGCAAGATATCGCTTTTGATGAAAACTTTAGCATTGGAGAGCTTGTTCCTTATCAGTTAAAAGTTGACCTAATTGAAGGTCTGACCGAAGGAGTTGTTATCACAGACATTCTTCCTGAAGGCCAAACTTTTAATGGCACTTTTGAAATAGAAGTCCCCAATAACAATGTGACCTTTGGCCAAGAGCTAGAAGTTGATTTTAACGAAGATGATAACACTGTTACTTTTAGCTTTGGTGATGTAACGAACACGGGGAATAACAACATAAACGACAACTTCTTTATTTTGAATTTTGAAGGTGTCATTGAAAATGTTGTGAGCGTGAATAACCAAGATGTTCAAACGAACCGGGCCACTTTAAGTTCAGAGGATTTGAACTCTACGGATGACACTAGTATTACGATTGTCGAACCTTTCCTTGAAATTACTCAAAGTGTCGACAATAGCGTACCTCATTTTAACGAGATCATCACTTATACTATTGATATCTCTCATGTTGAGGAAAGTGCGAGTGATGCTCATGATCTTGAAATTAGGATTCCTATACCTGAAGGTTTAAGCTTTGTTAATGGATCTGTTGATTTGCCGGATGGAGCTCAAGTCAACCAAGACAATCCTGATGAAATTATTGTTACCATTTCGACCCTTGATCTAGATGATAGCACAAGTTTTACTTACAAGGCGAAAGTGGGAGGGATCAACGAAACAGCTCTACGAGATGTGTTCGATGTTGCTCCTGTTCTTCTCTGGGATTCTTTAGAGGGAGATTCTGAAGGGAATCAAATTCAGAGAACCGGACGTATTGCTGACGATGGTGGAAATGTCAATGACTTTATAAGCGATACGAATACAACTGTTACTGTATTTGGGCAAGACTTAAGAGTGGAAGTAGAAAATGGACAAGATGTTATTTTACCAGGAGATATCGTTACTTATACTTTCACCGTAACCAACGATGGTAATGAAGAAGCTACTGGAGTTGTTCTTAAGAATATTATTCCCGTTGCAGGAGTTACCTTGATTGATGACGGAGAGGGAGTTCTTGAAAACGAAGTTATTAGCTTTGATATTGGAGATCTTGCTCCTGGTGAAACTGTAACCAAGACCATTACTGTAAAAGTGGATGACATTCTGGCAGCAGGAATTGATGATCTAGTTGATATTGTGAACGTTGATGACGATGGCCAACATGGAGAAGACCCTACTCCTGAAAATCGAGAAGCAGTAGAGGACGATCGCTTAGATGCTTTTCCTGATTTGGTTGTTTCTGTTGACGATACTTTGGATGAAGTAGAAGCGGACGAAACCTATACGTACGCAATTGAATTTACGAACGAAGGAACTCAGGGGGCCACTGGCATTAAAGTGAAAAATTTCCTACCTGAGGAAGTCATTTTTATTGAAGCGACAGATGATGGCGTTTTTGATCCTCAGACCAGAGAAGTTCTTTTCGAGTTTGATGAATTAAAGGTTGGTGAAGTGAAAGCTGTTGAAGTGACAGTGAAAACTCTGGCAGCTTTTGTTTCTGGAGTGGAAGAAGTTGCCACAACGGCAACAATTGAAGATGATGGTCTTAATGGTCCAGAAATCAGTTTAGAGAATAACAAAAATGAGGATATCAATGTTCTTATTGCCCAGCCTGACTTGTTCTTGACTATAGAGGATAACTTAACAACAGTGTCTCCAGGGCAAGTCATTGAGTATAAATTAACCGTAATCAATATTGGAACTCAAGAAGCGACAGGTGTTGAGATCCTGAATGTTATTCCAGAGAACACAACTTTCATCTCTGCAGAAGGAGGTGTTCTTCAAGGGGATCAAGTGATTTTTGACATAGGTGCTTTAAAGGTCGGAGAATCAGCTACCGTTACTCTTAAGGTACAAGTAAATGAAAATCTCACTTTGAATACCTCTATTAATAACAGAGCAAGTGTTCGAAACGATGGGCTAAATGCTACGGATTCCAATTTTGCTAACAATTTTACTTCTGATGTTAATAATGTCTTTTTCTTTAGCTTTGATTCCTTTGATGTTGATGTCTTTAGTAGAGATCTTGGCGATGATCTCTTTTTTGGCAGAGGTTTTGGCGATGATGATTTTAACAAAGGTTTTGCAGAGAGTGAAATTGACAGGATTATTACCTTAGATCCTCTTTTTAGTGGTTCGGCTTCACCGGGTTCCGTGCAAAATGTGATTATCTATAGCCGTACAGGTAATGTTCTGGCTACTCATAGCGTTATGGTGGATACAGGAGGAAACTGGATGGTGAATTTCCCTGCTGTTGTTCTAGATGAAGCTCCTCATCGTATGGAAATAGAAAGTACAAGTTCTTTTCTCCACAATAAGTTTGGTAATTTCAATTTACGTACTTACTTCTCTAACATGATTATTGGTTCTATGGGTTCAGCTCAACAAGTGCAGTCGATGACTGATATTTTTGAGCAAATGACCGAAATGCGAATGGAAAATATCATGCAGTGGCAAGATGGATCTCTCATTGGCTTAGAGATGGGTGAACTTCCTTATGGTTACGAATTTCTAGCCACTGGTTCTTTGCCGATGTCAAAATAGTTTTAAGCTAAAGGGAAAAAAGAAGGAATTCAGAATACTGAGTTCCTTCTTTTTGAAAAACTCTGGTCTCGTAAAAATTCTTGCTCCAAGCTGCTAGAATACGAAAAGTTCATACCCTAAGATAATAGTCATTTGAATGCAAAGTATAGTATATAGCCTTGCTTTCATAATACATCTATCAAAAAAATACAAAGAAAGATGAATAATGGAAACACCTAGTAAAATTAAGTTAAATTTTGCTTCTTTGGAAGCTCAGTATGTTAGTCAGTGTAGTGTTCAAGCAACTACACAAGAAGTTTTTCTGAACTTTGCTGCGAGTTTACTTCCTGGTAGTGAGCCAGGAGAGTACATTTTGCCTGTTCACACTCGTATGGCGATGAATTATCATACTGCTAAGAGGTTAACTGGAGTTTTGCAAGAAACTATCGCTAAGTATGAAGAAGAGAATGGTCCTCTCATAGAGGTTAAAGCTTCATCGCAAATTCCTGTCGAACAAAACAAGCGTTCTGGATTCCCTAAAATAAAAAAGTAAGAGCTTCTCCTCTACCCTTCCTCTACGAAATAGAAGCCTCTGGAGAGTTAACTCCCGAAATACGTTATATCATTAGACTCGTTATGATTATTCACGTTGATCCGCCAGCTTTTTTCGGGAATAACAGGGAAACAAAGAGGGAGGGCTTTTTGAAATTTAACGGGCAATTGAAAGAAATGATGAATGTATTCTGCTAAAGGCACCAGTTGTTTAAAGGAGCTAAGAACACCAACAAGTAAAGCTGATTTTGTTTTCATCACAAACTCCTACTCTTTTTGGTTGCTCAACTTCTCATACAAAGGCAGTTTTTGATTGAGATCTTCTAGCATCTTTTTGGCGCAATCAAAACCAAAAACCCGGTCGTCATCTAGTTCAAGAAAAGACCTGTTATCGTCAATTTTTTGATCGGCCAATTTAGCACTCCAGCCACCCCCTCTCCAAGCAAAGAC
>JAJCYI010000119.1 GCA_029263015.1 Saprospiraceae bacterium
TGCTCTTCTAAACTCAGTTTTACGACTTCCAATTTTTCTTCTTTGGTGTACTTTTTTCTTGGCTTTGACATCTGATAAGTTTTAAGTGTAATTATAATGGTTCTTAACTTATCTTGGTGTCTATTCTTGTGACGATCTCCACATTCTATTAACTGAACTCAAGAACTCAAACCCTCAAAAACTCAATAACTCAATAACTTACTCCCATTAAACATTTTCTTCTTGAATCATTGCAAATGGGGTTTTCAATATTATTTTCAGATCAAACCAGAAAGAATGTTTATCAGCATAAGAAATGTCTAGGTCGATCCTTTCTTCGGTGCTCATGTTGATTTTACCTCGCTTGGTTACTTGCCACAGGCCCGTCAGCCCTGCTGGGGCCAAAAACCGTTTGGCCCAAATATCCCGAGTCAATTGTTCCGCTTCATACAATGGCAAGGGTCGATTACCAACAATTGACATATCACCTTTTAAGATATTGAACAGTTGGGGAAGTTCATCCATGCTGGTTTTCCTGATGAGTCTTCCTACCCTCGTCACACGGGGATCGTTGTTGAATTTGAGGAACAAGCCTTTCTCTTTGTTATCGTATTGATTAATGTGCTTCAAATCTTCCAACCTTTTGTCGGCATCCTTGTACATCGAGCGGAATTTAAAGAAATCGAAAACATGGTACCCCGACCCTACTCTGCTTGATCGATAGATAATACTCCCTGGCGACTCAAGCAAAATAAATAAAGCAACTATCAGAAAAATTGGGCTTAACAAAAGAATGGCAATGAAAGAAAATAGAATATCAAAAAAACGTTTTAGCGGTGAAAAACGAACCGCATAAGATTCCCATTCCTGGATTTCGCAGTTGTCAATTTCTTTTTTAAAAGCGGAAAGGAATTTTATCCTTTCTTTCAACACTTCTGAATTGACAGGCACATCGTAATAATCATCAAATCCAAGTTGCAAAGCGTCCATTTTGTGGTTCAACCCATCCCGGTTCATAGCAATGAATGGAATGAATTTCAAGACTGGATGATTGCGGACGTTTTGGAGGAGCAGGAAATTTTCCTCCTCTAATGAGCCATATTCACAAATAATGGCAGTTGGGAGGCTATTAAAATCATTTTCATTGACTACACTTTCAAGTTTTTGGTAAATCCGAAAAGAGTTTTCAAATTCACATATCTTAAAATCATCCGAAATCCTGGTGTGGCTGATCAGGCAATTGCCAAATGATCCATCAAAGCCCAGCACATAAATCTCATCGAGATTAACAGGTATTATGGGTGAATATGGGTTCATAGTGATTATTTTACTATCAGTGTTTATTATGTTATGTGATTAAAATGGACTGGAAAAATGATCAGCTTGAGCAATAATTAATTGAGTACTGCCATTTCTTCAGAAGCCAAAACATGGTTGATTTTTTTCTTTAGTTCAATTGGATTAAATGGTTTTGTCAAATATTCAGAAACGCCCCATTTCAAACACTCACGTATGTCTTCCTCACCATCATTGGCAGAAACCACAATAACAGGGATATTGCTAAAGAAGCCACTTTGTCTTATGTTTTTAAGGAACTCATCTCCACTAAGCCTAGGCATGCTCATGTCCAATAAAATCAAATCGGGGACATTGCCACGCACCAACCAGGCCATACCTTCAAGGCCATCTTTCATGGTCGCAACATTGTAGTATTTGCTCAACATCGAACCAAGCAACAGTCTAATACTATCGTGGTCTTCGATGACAAGAACAGTTTTGTTATGAACGTTCATGTTCGTGTTCGTTTTGGTTTATTAATGTAAGTTATTTCGATTTCCGTTGAATATTGCCAGTTCTCAATGGCATACCACATGGGGATTCCAAGTTGGAATCAAAAGGTAGATGGACAAGTTCAAACACTTGTCTTTAATGAGAAGGAAGGGGGAATAATAAGAAAAATCAGTAGTCGTAAATCAAACTACAATAAATGGGAAATAATATCAAAAAAATAAAGGGGGGAGAATATATCAGCTATTAGGTTAAGTCGTTATCGGCCACAAAAGTATGGCACTAAAACGGAAAAAGAAATTTTCAGCTTTCCTAATAATCTGTCACAAAGTTAACAAACAAGTCCTATTAAAAAAATAATTGACCTTTTGTTTATTGAACACTGACAAACATCTGTGCTGTTTTTTCAATTTAATTGATCAATCTTACAGATAAAAACCTTGTCACAAAAAGTTGAGAATGATCGAAAAATATTCAAAAACATCTCTCATGCTATCTTTATCAGTTCATTTTTTGGAATAAGTCCCACGTTACAATTCCAATGCTGACAGCAATGTTCAAAGAATGTTTCGTGCCGTATTGAGGGATTTCGATGCATGCATCAACAACCTCCATTGCCTCGTCACTTACACCATGTACTTCATTACCAAATACCAGTGCATAGGTCGCTTCTTTAGTAACTTCAATAGCCTGTAACATCTGGCTATCCTCTGCCTGTTCAACTGCCAGTACATTTATTCCTTTGCTTTTCAATTGTTGGATGAGTTCGGGTGTGTTTTCAAAATATTCCCAATCTACTGATTCCGTTGCTCCCAATGCAGTCTTTAATATTTCCCGATGAGGAGGTTGGGAAGTAATGCCACATAAATAGATTTTTTTGACTGCAAATGCATCTGCGGTACGGAATGCTGAGCCGACATTCATGCCTGAACGCACATTGTCGAGCACCAAAATCAACGGCGTTTTTTCTTTTGCTTTAAATTCTTCAGGGGACAAGCGTCCCAGTTCCGCCATGCTTAATTTTCGCATATTAATAGTTGTGGATTTTTATAAATGATTGCACAAACACCCATCTTCTCCTTTTTGAAAAGGACTTCCCAATGCGCCTCCAATTCATCAATTTCATCGTCAGAAAAATCGTTCATGATATTTGAATACAAAATAAAACAATTCGTCCCAAGGTCTTTTTCCACAAAGCCCTCTCCCACTCCATTCAACTCATACAACTTCCTTGATCCTATATTTGGAAATGCCGTACCCACATCTTTGGGGGCAATTGAATTTGCCTTTATGAATTCTTCAACTTCTTTTTGCAGGCCAAACCAGTGAACATGTGCCAAAGTACTGTCCCATCCCTGGGATATTTTTTTTGGGTAAACCCATAAATTTCCCGACAACAACCCCGCAAGTACAATGGAAAAAATTATTTTGAAAGAGAGTTTCAATGTTCCACGTTTGGCTTCTTTTCCAAAAAGAAAATAGAACAGTAAAAAATGCAGACTAATGAAAAAGGGCAAAAAATATCGGTGGGCAAGCAGTCCTTTGTAAAACAATTGGGTAGGTATCGTTAGCAGAAAAATTACTGCTGCCAATATGAGCAGTTGCCACATTAGAGGGAATTGCTTGAAACTGTTTTTTTCAAATAAACGCTTGGCGAAAAACAACAAGGCAAGGCAAGCAAACACTCTCCCAAAATCCAACATTCGCCATCCAAACACCGCAATATTCTTCACAAACCCTTTAAAATCAACTCTTTCGTAACTTGGCGCCCAAGGGGAATTTGGGTGGTATCCAATCCATCCTGTCTGCTGCCAATGATAAAACAGGAAAGCCATGGCGATCAATCCACCTGGAATAAACGGGCCTACTTTTTGGAAAAAAACTTTCGCACTTAATTTCTCTTCAATCAAAAACAGAGAAAAAACGAATAACCCAACAGCCACCATCATCCCCCTCATGCTCGACATGCCCAGGCCAATTACGGCTATCATCAGGACCCATTTAGAATGTTTTATCCAAACTGCGTGTAGCCCCATCAAAAAAAAGCAGAGCAACATCATGTCCGGGCTAACCAAAATACTTTGAGATGCCAAAACAGGATCAGCGAAACATAGGATCAATAACCAAGGAACGTATTTTTCATCAGTCAAAAACCTTCCGATCTTCAATAAATAAAAACCGATGACCAATAAAAATGGGAGCATCGAAAAATGACTGACAGCGAGTGTTTTTCCAAAAAATTTCCAGCAAGCTGCAATGTACATTCCGAAGGTTGGCAAGTGGCCACTATCAATGTTTTCGGGTAGAATGAGGGAACTGAAATTGGTTTCGTAAAAGAAATGTCCGTGCTTGGAAGCTAATTGCACGGTGTCCCAAAAGAAAGGGTTGTTGCGGACAAGGAATGTAGCAGCAACGGCAATGATGGAAAATATGATACCCTGTTTTTTCAAAGTTGGTTTGTAGTTTATCTTAATGGCTGTCTGATCGGATGGCTATGCCGTCCGATCAATATCCTTTGGTAACTCAACAATTTTGAAACGATGGAGCAGTGAAACAATGGAACATTGGAACCCTTAACGTTTACCAAACAAAAGTGTCCCAATCCGAACCATCGTACTCCCCTCCTCCACTGCAACTTCGTAATCACCGGACATGCCCATTGATATTTCTTTGAAAAAAGCTACATCGTCAAAAAACTGCTTTTTCAACTGGTCAAAAACCTTTTTCAGATATTGGAATTCCCTGCGGACCTGGCTCAGGTCATCTGTAAAAGTTGCCATACCCATCACACCACAGATCCGAATATTATGCATGGAGACAAACGCTCCCGATTCTAAAAGTTGAGTGGCTTCCTTTAAATCAAGACCGAATTTTGATTCTTCTTCAGCAATATGGAACTGGAGCAGGACATCAATCACTCGGCTGTTTTTCAGGGCTTCTTTGTTGATTTCTTTCAGTAACTTTAGGCTGTCAACTGCATGGATGCAGGCTACAAAAGGTGCGATGAGTTTGACTTTGTTGGTTTGCAAGTGGCCAATAAAATGCCATTCAATATCCTTTGGCAACTCCTCCTCTTTGGCAACTAATTCGAGGACCCTATTTTCACCAAAGCATTTTTGCCCTTTTTCATAAAGGTCAATAACCATCTCAACCGGTTTCGTTTTTGAGACTGCAATGAGCTTGGTCTGGGTGGGTTGGAGTTTTTGAAATATGCGTTTGAGCATTCTTTTCCAGTTTTTGGGCAAATATAAAAGGATGGGAACTAGATTAAAAAGAAATGCCCCTTCCTGCCGTTTTGTCAGCCCTATCTTGCTCGTTTCCTGTCAAAATTATTTATTTCAACTGACAAACCATACAAAAAGTCAGGCAGATCCCAGTGGCATGTTCATTGATTGCCTATGGGGGAATTTCAATTTTTCCAAGAATAAATTTCAAAAAACAATATTTAGATTATGGGTAAAATAATAGGAATAGACTTAGGGACAACCAACTCTTGTGTGGCAGTTATGGAAGGCAATGAGCCTGTCGTAATCGCCAATGAAGAAGGCAGGAGGACAACCCCTTCTATCGTTGCTTTTCTTGACAACGGAGAACGGAAAGTGGGCGACCCGGCCAAGCGTCAGGCAATCACTAATCCGCAGCGTACTATTTCTTCCATCAAACGGTACATGGGACACCGCTTTTCTGAAGTAAGCAATGAAATTAACCACTCAGCTTATAAAGTAGTGAAAGGCGATAACGATACCGTCCGTATTGATATTGACGGAAGACTTTATACGCCACAGGAAATTTCTGCCATGGTATTGCAGAAAATGAAAAAAACCGCCGAAGACTTTCTTGGCCAAGAGGTGGAAGAAGCGGTAATCACTGTTCCCGCATATTTCAACGACTCACAACGCCAAGCCACCAAAGAAGCAGGTGAAGTTGCAGGTTTGAAAGTCCGCAGGATAATTAACGAACCGACTGCCGCCGCATTGGCTTATGGATTGGAAAAGCGGGACAAAGACATGACCATCGCCGTATATGACTTGGGTGGTGGTACATTCGATATTTCCGTTCTCGAACTGGGCGATGGCGTATTTGAAGTAAAATCGACCAATGGCGATACTCGCCTCGGTGGTGATGACTTCGACCGCAAGATCATTGATTGGATGGCCGATGAGTTCAAAAAGAATGAAAACATTGACCTCCGCAAAGACCCAATGGCTTTGCAACGTTTGAAAGAAGCTGCTGAAAAAGCTAAAATCGAGCTTTCGGCTTCAACTGAAACCGAAATCAATTTACCATATGTCACAGCAGTGGACGGTGTTCCAAAACACTTGGTTTTGAAACTTAGCCGTGCAAAATTTGAGCAGCTGGTGGACGACCTTGTAAAACGCTCTATCGATCCCTGTCGTCTGGCCATGAAAGATGCTGGTTTGACGATCAACGATATTGACGAGGTCATTTTGGTAGGAGGATCTACTCGTATCCCACGCATTCAGCAAGCAGTAGAGAAATTTTTTGGTCAAAAACCAAATAAAGGGGTCAATCCTGACGAAGTGGTTGCCGTTGGTGCATCCATTCAAGGTGGCGTTCTGACTGGTGAGACTAAAGACGTTCTCCTACTCGATGTAACTCCACTTTCTTTGGGTATCGAAACCATGGGTGGCGTTTACGATGTAGTCATTGAGTCTAATACGACCATTCCGACCAAGAAGTCTAAAACATATTCCACCGCTGCTGACAACCAGCCTTCAGTTGAAATCCACATCTTGCAAGGTGAGCGGCCGATGGCACGTGACAACCGAGCGGTAGGACGTTTCATCCTGAACGATATACCTCCAGCACCACGTGGCGTACCCCAAATCGAAGTTTCTTTCGATATGGATGCCAATGGTATTTTGAGCGTATCTGCTGTGGACAAAGGGACTGGCAAGCAACAGAGTATCCGAATCGAAGCTTCTACTGGGCTATCTAAGGAAGAAATTGCGAAAATGAAAGCAGAAGCAGAAGCCAATGCAGAAACCGACCTCCAGGCACGTGAAAAGGTAGATAAGATGAACGCTGCCGACACCTTGATTTTCCAAACGGAAAAACAAATGAAAGAATTTGGTGACAAGGTGCCTGCTGAGAAAAAAGCACCAATAGAGGAAGCCTTGGCGGAACTCAAAGAAGCACACAAATCAGAAGATCTCGATCGCGTTGATAGTGCTACTGCCAAATTGAACGAAGCATGGCAAGCTGCCAGCCAGGAAATGTATCAGGCTTCCCAACAGGCACAAGCTGCTGACGGTGGTGCTGAAAGTGCTGATCCAAGTGCAGATGCCGGTGCAGGTGACGGTGCAGGTGATGAAAGTTCAGAAGACGTTACCGATGTAGAATACGAAGAAGTCGATAACAAGTAATTGTAAACGAAAGATAATTTATAAGTAGGTGGAGTTAAATAACCGACACTTTTGACGAGGTTACCTGCCTACCGGCAGGCAGGTTTTTTCGTCAGACAAGGCAAAAAAAATTAGCATAGCCATAGCTACGGTCATTTTTTTTAACAAAGTATGGCGAAAAAAGAGGCCGCCAAAAGTGTCGATT